>DATIGS010000231.1:0-15358 GCA_035481425.1 Cellvibrio sp.
GCCTTGTAGAGCGCATTGGCAGGATCTTCTTCGAAATAACGGTTCATGCCGAAATGTGCATATTCGTTATTCAACTCTACCAGCCAATCATTAACGCGATAGCGGCCGTCGGCAAACACCCGCGGCAATTCGCGGTACGGCAACTGGGTACTGGTCAACAGCCGGAACTCTTCTGCTTTGGCGCCCAATTTCCAATTCCGGGTGGTATAGCCCGCAGCAAAACGTTGGCGCAGATAGGCTTCGCGGTTTAAATCGACCGAGCTGCTGTCAATATCGCGGATATAGTCAGTATCACTGACCTCGGTGTAGTCAATTTCAGTAGACCAGGGCTGGTTGCGCCCGCCTTTTTGGGTCAGGTTGTATTGCCAGCGATCTTCGCCTAAGTACACCTCATTGATTTCATCGTCCTCGCGCCCGGTATCGCCGCTGCGATCATTATTGAGCACGCTGCCGCTCAACTCGGTATCGAAATGTTTTGCCATATGGCGCAACTCGAGGCCCAGCATATAACCGTGCTCAGCCAGATAACGGGGCGTAAACGTGGCGTCGTAGTTGGGGGCAATATTCCAGTAGAAAGGCACTTCAAGATCGTCAATCCCTTGGTCGGAATCAAAACCGACAGAGGGAAACAAAAAGCCTGTCAAACGGTCAGGCCCAATCGGGAAGCGGAAATAAGGGGCGTAGACCACTGGCACATCTTTGACATGCAAACGCATATGCTTGGCGGTGCCATAGTGCTTATCGTTGTGCAGGGTGATGTTGGAACCTCTAATTAACCAACTATTATCGCCCGGCTCGCAACTGGTAAAGGTGCCCTGGTCCAGGGTGATTATTTTATCGCCGAATTTTTCCAGGCTTTCGGCCTGCCCGCGCACACGGGTTTCGTAGAGGACAAAACGGGCGTTATCCAAGCGGGCATCGCCGGTATTGGTGTCTACATAAGCCTTGTCGGCGCGCATGAGCAAACCCGGCTCCCGCACCTGGATATCGCCTTCCAATTCGGCTTCGCGCGTGGATTTGTCAAATGTAAACGTATCCGCCCGGAAAGAGCGACGTCCCTGGGTCAGGCGCACATCGTCGCGCATGATGAATTTGGTCTGCTTTTCGGACTCGGAATAATCCGCCGTCCCAAAAATATTGGCCTTCTCGGGATCAAGCTCCGATTCGCTGTCATTGCGCGGCGGCGCTACATAGGCACCGCAGCAGGCCGTGCGCATCTGCTCTTTCTGCTCCGGCGTCAACTCCTCAACCGGCACCCAGTCCCATTCACGCAGTTCTGCATTAGGATCTTTTTGGTTCGCCGCAGCGGCGTCAGCTGCCGATAACTGCGGCGATGCCAATAGCAAAATCCCCGCACACTGGGCTGCAACACACAGGGCAAGGCGGGAACGAAGGAATTTTCTACGCAGGTTTAGTGTGGAATGATTTTTGGTTGGAGCCATTAACCGCGGTCTCAAATAGGCGCGCCATACTTATGCCGCCGAAAAAATTGCAGCGATTCTACTGTAAACCGCCTGTACAGGGAATGAATTGGGGGAAATCATCTGGGTGGGGTAGAATCCGGGCATTTAACGCCGTTAATGCAACCTCCAACCAATCGTTATCGCCACCGGATTCCGCATGACCAAACCTACCATAACCGCTAATAACATGACAAAAGCGGAACCTGATGCAAGAAAGCTAGCGCTCACCAACTGGGTAACGGCGCACACACCGAAAGACTTGCATCCAATCGAATTGCAAGGATTGGGTAATGATGCAAGTTTTCGCCGCTACTTTCGCTATCAAACCCCATCGCAGTGGCTCGCCGTTGATGCCCCGCCAACCACAGAAGATACAGCACAGTTTCTCGCCATCGCCAAACTGATTGCGCAGCAGGGCGTTCGCGCTCCGCGTATTGCCGCAGCCGATACCAGTCAGGGCTTCCTTTTAGTTGAAGACATGGGAAACCACTTATTCTTCAATATCCTCACAGCCGGGAATGCTGACCAGCTCTATCGACAGGCCATAAGCACCCTGCTACAACTCCAGCGCTGCGGGGACGATGCATCGCTTATCCCGCGCTACGACCGCGCGCTCTTGCGCCGCGAACTGGAGATATTCAGCGAGTGGTTTGTCGGCAAACTGCTTGGCTATCAGCTCAACGCGTCCGACCAGCAGTTGCTCGAAACCCTGTTTACCCAGCTCGAGGAAAACGCCCTCGCACAACCGCAAACCTTTGTGCACCGCGACTATCACTCGCGCAACCTGCTTTTACTCGATGACCAGTCACTCGGTGTCATCGACTTTCAGGGCGCGCTCTGGGGTGGGGTTACGTACGATCTGGTGTCGCTGTTGCGCGATTGTTACCTGCGCTGGCCTGCGGATACCGTTAAACGCTGGGCGCTGGATTATCGCCAGCAAGCCATAGCCACCGGCGTTATTCCCGCCGTCAGCGAAAACGACTTTTTGCGCTGGTTTGATTGGCTTGGAATGCAGCGCCACATAAAGGTACTCGGCATTTTTGCGCGCCTGAATATACGCGACGGTAAAACCGGCTATTTACATGACTTACCGCTGGTAATTCGCTATACGCTGGAAGTGGCAGAACAATATACAGAGTTGCGTCCCTTTGCCGACTGGTTCAAAAACACACTCCTGCCGCTCGCCCAACAGCAAAGTTGGTACAAGAACTATCAATCGGCGGGCGATCAATGAAAGCAATGATCCTCGCCGCCGGGCTCGGCAATCGCATGCGCCCGCTCACCGACCATACGCCGAAGCCCCTGCTTTGCGCAGGCGGCAAACCGCTGATCGAATACCACCTGGAGAATTTACAACGCTCCGGTATTCACGAGGTGATTATCAACCTTGCCTATCTCGGCGAGAAAATTCGCACTCATTTAGGTGACGGGCGACGGTTTGGCATGCAGATCAGTTACTCCACCGAACCGGAGCCGCTGGAGACCGGCGGAGCCATCATGCATGCATTGGAACTTCTGGGCGATGATCCCTTTTTATTGGTGAATGGCGATGTTTGGTGCGACATCGAATTTGCACAATTTACTGAGCACCCCATCGCACCCCATCGCGCAGGGCAACTACTGTTAGTGCCCAATCCCGATTTCCACCCAAACGGCGACTTCGCGCTGGATGCCAACGGATTACTGCTGGAAGACGCGGACAAAATCCATCCGCAACGATTTACCTTCGGCGGTATCAGCTTGCTCAAACCGGAAATAGTGACCAACTATCCGCACAAGCGCCAAAAATTTCCGCTGGTTGAAGCCTTGCGCCATGCAATCAACCAGCAGCAATTAAGCGGACAAGTGCACTTCGGCCGCTGGAGCGATGTTGGCACCCCCGCGCGCTTGCAAGAGTTGGAAAGTTACTTGTCTCGCCAGCTCAATACCTAGCAAAAAACGCAGTAAAAACCCAATAAAAATCGTAGATACACTAAAGGACGCATCATGTTAAAAACCGATTTCAGCTCACCCAATCCCATCAGCTTCGCCAAAATTATCCCCATCCTGATTGTGCTATTCCTGCTAACCATCATTTACGGCAGTTGGTACACCGTTGACCAAGGCGAGCGCGGGGTGCACTTGCGCAATGGGAAAATCATTGGCACTTCTGCGCCAGGATTGGGATTTAAAGTTCCGCTAATCGATACAGTAGTAAAAATTTCCACCCAAACACACACCGCCAGTTACGACTCATTGCAGGCCTATAGCCGAGACCAACAACCGGCTACCCTGCGCGCTTCCGTCACCTTTAGCGTCCCTGCCGATCGGGTCGCAGAGGTGTATGAAAATTTTAAAAGTATTGACTCAATGATTGCTCGCCTGGTCGATCGCCAGGTCCCCACCCAGATAGAAAATATCTTCGGTAAATACACCGCGATCTCAGTGGTACAGGAGCGGGTGAAATTTGGTATTGATGTCACCGATGCGATTACCAAGTCCATTAACGGCCCCATCGTCATCAACTCGGTACAGATTGAAAATATCGACTTTAGCGCTGCTTACGAAAAGTCCGTTGAAGACCGGATGCGCGCCGAAGTAGAGGTGCAAACCCAAAAGCAAAATCTGGAGAAAGAGCGGGTCAGCGCCCAAATAGCGGTGACAAAAGCCCAGGCTGAAGCCGACTCACAACTTGCACGCTCAAAAGCGGAGGCGGAAAGTATCCGCATCAAAGGCGACGCTGAAGCATCAGCCATCAAAAGCCGCGCCGACGCCTTGGCCCAAAACCAAAACCTGATTGAGCTAACCAAAGCGGAAAAATGGGATGGCAAGCTCCCCTCCACCATGCTTCCGAACGGCACCCTGCCATTTTTTAACACCAACAAATAACCATAGGAGGCGTCCCAGTGACGCCCCTCCCAATCCCCCTAAGCCGGGTAAAAGATAGTCATTTCTGCGGTTGACAAACAAATCGAACACGGCATAATGTCGCGTCCTTGAATCCCGACCCTATTTTTCGGGTGTTTAATCCAGAATTTATCTTTTATCTAGAATTACAGGAGCACTAAGGTGGCAAATTCACCCCAAGCCAAAAAACGCGCGCGTCAGAATGAAAAAGCTCGCAAGCACAACGCAAGCATGCGCTCTATGGGGCGTACCTACCTCAAGAAAGTGCTGGCCGCTATCGCTACTGGCGATAAAGCAGCTGCCCAAACCGCTTATGTTTCAGCTGTATCAGTGATCGACCGTATCGCTGACAAGGGCTTGATCCATAAGAACAAAGCAGCTCGCCATAAGAGCCGCCTGAACGCTAAAATCAAAGCATTGGCAGCCGCTTAATTGCCAATTTGATTTTGAGTGTTAAAAAACCGGCTTATGCCGGTTTTTTTATGCCCGTAATTTGGCCAAAGTGCCGGCATTGGCAGCACAAAGCCTGATTTTGACTCTATACACTGTCACAAAAACAGATTATCTTCGGCAGCAACTTTTGTCTGGAAGCATTTCCGGCCAACAACAAGAAAGCTGGGTCAGGGGGCGGTATCAACCAGTAAGCAACCCGAACAAGGACGCGGTTGCCTGCAGTTTGCACCAACCTCTATGTGCACATACTAATAATGGAGATACTCTATGCTGCCGCGTGATCACTACTTGAAACAAACCTTTCAGGATGCAGTTAACTTTCCCGATGGCTTTGAAAAAGGCGGTCTCTCCGATATACAGGCGCGTTTGATACGCAAACAAGGTGTATTGGTCAATGCACTGACAACGGAAGAAGTCTCTGATCCCACTCCCGACGATTTGCACATCCTTAAAGTAATTGCCAACCAAAGCGCGCCCAAAAGCCCTATCGAACAAGCCTGGGTTAAATACCTCTCCATCGTAAAATCGCGCCAGGCATCCGCACCGCCGAAAGCCAGCAAGGCAAAAGCAACCAAAGCCAAAGCCGCCGAACCTGTAGCAGAAGAACCAAAAGCAGCCGAACCCGCAACTAAACCGGCAAAAACCAAAACCACCAAGAAAGCGGCAAAAACGACCTGATCCGCCCTATAAAATTGCCGCACCATAAAAAAGGCGCCGCCATCTTTGCGAATGGCGGCGCCTTTTTACTATCCGGCTATCTACTGATGATTATCTGTTTATCTACTGCCTGATTTTACTGTGGTACCACCACCTGCACCGAGTATCTATTCCCTGCCTGAATATTGCTAATGCAATTATCAGCAAGCAGCTCCCCATTGCAGCGAACCTCCGTAGCATTGACATTGCCGCGGGTGATTGACACATCAAACTCCGCGCCGCGGAATTGCCTTAGCGCTGTTGCACCAGCCCAATCCGACGGCAAGTGTGGTGCAACGAGCAATCCCTTATCGCAACCTTGCAAGCCAAATACGCCCTCGACCAGACAGCGGTAAACCCAGGACACAGTGCCGGTATTAAACAATTGCGATGAACGGCCAGCAGTGCGCGGATACTGGTGATAAGCGCCGCGATAATAATTAGGGATGTACACGGGCATTTGGCCACGCCGTAAATAATCCGCCTCATCCGGCCCGGGAATCATCTGCCGCAGTAATTTATACGCCCTATCCGAATAAGTGCGCCCCTGCTCTGCCAAGGTAAACAAACTGTAGATATAAAAAACCGCGGCGTGATTGTAAACCGAACCATTTTCCGCCGAGCCGGGATGCTTTTGCGTCACACGGCCAACATCATCGCGCATCGCCGTATAAGCAGGCGCGAGCATGGTTACCCCATAAGGTGTTTCCAACTGTTGCTCGATAGCAGCAATCATTTTATCGCGCTGCGCGGCACTTGCCGCACCGCCCAAAATCGCCCAGCTTTGCGGATTTAAAAAGATGCGCCCCTCTTTATCTTTGCTGATACCAAACACCACATCATCATCGGTAATCCCGCGACCAAACCATTCGCCGTCCCATAGGTATTTATTGACTGCCGCATTCACATCCTGCGCGCCCCCAATAAATTCCTGCTGCAAATCCGCGCGCGAATTTTTTGCACATACATCCGCCCACAAATTTAATGCATAGGCTGTGGCAACCGATAACCAACCTGAAACACCTTTGCCTTTATAGCCCACCATATTCATTGGGTCACACCAGTCGCCCTGAGCGATAAAACTCAATCCGCGATAATCGCGCGCTTGCAACAACCAACGCATTGCATTGGAAATACGCTCGAAAACTGAAAGTGTTTTACCATCGTGCCCCGCCACCATTTCTTGCAAAATCGCATAGTCATTGGTTTCATCGAGATAGGTTTTTAAACAGACTGGCAGCCACACACAGTGATCGGTATGCGGAATCTGATTGATGTATTTCAGCTCCGCCCCCTCGGCCAGCAAAATGCCATCCGGCATAGCGCCCGACTCTTCCTGCTGGCTTAGCGCATGCAAAAATGCCGCGCGCGTGACTTCAGGCTTGATAAAGGTCATGCCCATATTGTCTTGCAAATAATTGCGCGTCTGCGGATCTGTTGTTAAGCGGTTTACGTCCCCGTGATAAAACACCTGGCGCGGCAGCCAGTTGTTCACAAAATTATTTAATTCCGCATCCGGTGTTTCGATCTGCAAGCAACCGCTACCCGTTGCGACATAAGCAGCATATTCAGCTTTTGCTTTTGCAAAACCGTCTGCACTTAAATAGGTATCACGCAATTGGATAATTTCCGCATCATCAAATGCGGGGCCAAAAATAAAACGATATGACTGCGCGCCTGCAACTGGCAATTCCAAACGGTACTGCAAAATCGCAGCAGGAGTTTCGTAACGCGCATCGCCGCCGGCTAAAGACTCTTGCTGCAACGCAGAGGGATTATGCAACCCACCTTCGCCTTCAAATGTCTCCTGTTTTGCTTCCCAGGCAAAAGGGGCCTGCTCGTGCAAAAAGAACGTTTTGTCTTTGAAAAATTTATTTTTGAAATGATCCGCGACTTTTTGGTAAGGCGTAACACAGGTGGAAACAACCCCACCAAGATCCGCGCGATATTCCGCCGATTGATTCATCCAGGACATATAGCCCACAGGGAAATAAGGATAAACACTAAGGCGGCGCGCGCGGTCGGAACGGTTAGTGATCTTTATATCCCACAACTCAACCACATCGGCAACAGGCAAGGATAAATTTATAACAACTTCGATCCCTAACGATTGCAGCGTCCAGCGCAAATCACTTTTACCCACCGAGAAAACATAATTTTCATAAGGGGCGCGCACTGGCTCATAGGGTGCAGAAAAAATCTCGCCGGTCTCTTCATCTTTTACATAAAAAAAGCGGCCGGGATGATGCGCGTAATACGGTTGCTCCGGCTGCATAAATGTTTTTGCTTCAAGGTTTGGTGCATAAGCGTATTTAGCCGGCTCAGGTTGCATAAATTGCGCAACAGCATAACCGCGGCACGTGGACTGGATCATCATGCGCTGGTTCCATAAAAATCCTGCTGCGCGCGGCATAGCAATGGGACTGTGCAATTCATAGCGTTCGCCAGCGTTGCTGGGATTTAATAAGGAGGTAGTCATGAAATAGCCCTAACAAAAAATTTATAACGAGCAGATGAAAGTGGATGAGCGCCCTGTAAAAGCGGCGCGAAAAAATCAGGAATGTCGAGCCTGTAATTCAAGCTGGATATTTTCCAACTGTTTGTCGGTAAGGTTATAAAACACCAGCGCCAATGCCGTTAGCAGCGCAAACATACCCGGCACAACGGTTTGCATATAGACGATACTGTCGAGCGACGCCCCCGCTTGCATTTGGCCAGCTTGGTAGCCCATTACAGCCAGCACACTGAGCATTAATGCTGAACCTGCCGCGCTGCCGATTTTTTGCGAAAATGTCGTAGCGGCAAATGTCATTGCCGTTGCACGCCGACCATTTTTCCATTCATTGTAATCGGCCACATCGGCATACATTGCCCATGTAATCGGGGGTTTAAATCCAAGCGCAATGCTGATCAAAATATTGAGCGCGAACATCCAGATAATTTCCTTTGGCAATTCCGCGCTGTCTTGCACCACACCACTTGCGGTAGTGCGCATCACACTAATCACCTGCCCTTTTGCATTTTCCAAATTCAATTCTGCACCGGTTTCTGCCAGCGGCACCCGCTCTTTGATGATCCAGAAAATTTTATCGTGACGCAGCCATTGGTATGTATCACCTTCCGCATGAGCCCCCATCAATAATTGATCGGCGTGCAATTGCAATGTGTCATTAGTGGCGATATCCATTACACCATGGCGATCCGGCTTGGGGACAAACGTAAAGGCAATCGATAGCACAGCAACAACACACATGAGCGCCATCATTAATTTGCGCTTATCAATATATTTGGTCACAGAAGACGCCATCATCGCACCGACCATCAAGCCTGCCATTTGCAAACCAATATAGCTGCCAAGCAAATCCGGGCGCTCAACAAAATAACGGAAATAATAAGCCGCAGAACTTCCGCGCAGGGTCATGGTGACCATAAATACCAGGGCGAGCACAAACAACACCATCCACGGCCGACAGGTAAATAAATCTTTCAGATCTACAAGTGGATTGGTTTTTTCCTGGGAGGCCGATGGCTGGATACGCTCGCGCGTGCTAAAGAATGTCACCACAAATAAACAGGAGGCTATGACCGCATAAACTGCCATTGTCATCTGCCAACCTTGCGCCGAATAACGATCGCCATCGCCAAAATATTCGGCAAGTTCCGGTGTCGCTGCGCCGACAAAAATACTGCTGAAATAGGCAAAAAAGAAACGCGTACTATTGAGGGTGTTGCGTTCCTGAATATTGCCCGTTAATACAGCCGATAACGAGTTGTACGGCATATTGAGCACGGTGTAACAGAGCATTAACAAACTGTACGTGGCATAAGCCCAAATCAGTTTACCGGTCTCATCCAGATCAGGCGTACTCATGGTGAGAATTCCTGCGCCCATCATCGGCAACGCGCCCCATAACAAATAGGGACGGAATTTTCCCCAGCGAGTATTGGTGCGGTCAGCAATGCCGCCCATAATCGGATCGGTAATCGCATCAATAATTTTAGTGACGGTTACCATGGTGGCCGCCGCCGCCGCACCAATGCCAAAAACATCGGTGTAAAAGAAGACGAGATACGAACCGATGATCGCCCAATAAAAATTAAATCCGGCATCGCCCAGACCATAACCAATTCGCTCACGCCAACTCAACTTGGCAAGACGATCATCTTTTTTTGTCAGGGCTTCTTGCGCACTCACCATTGCTCTCCGGTTTTTTAAAAATAAAAACTGCCCTTATGCGCGTTGCATTTGCATAAGGTAAATAAATCAGACTGTAGTAATGACTGTTGCTATTTCAAACGGCTAGTGGACGCACGTTTTTTAATTTCGTAACCCATATCCACTTTTTTAGACTCAACAGATTTGTCATTGAGCACGCGGATAATCATCTCCGAGGCTTTCACGCCCATCTCATAACGGCCAACCGACACGCTGGTCAGCGAAGGATTTACATACTCAGCCGCTTCAATATCGTTAAAGCCACAAATCGCCATATCCTGCGGCACATTGATATTCATCCGCTGCGCTTCAAAAAGCGCCCCCAATGCCAAGTCATCGTTCACACAAAACACCGCATCGACAACACCATTGGTTGATGCCATCAAGCTTTTGAACAATTCCCCGCCGACACCAATTGATGAAGGCTCCGGAGTGGTCACTATGTAACTTTTATCAAACTTGCCTACTTGTTCGAGCGCAAGCTTGTAGCCTTGCATACGCTGCTGCACACGCGGGTCCATGCGTGCACCGATAAAACCAATCCGCTCGTAACCCTGCCCCAACAGATGTTTCACCACATCAAAGCCAGCGCGGCCGTGGGCAAAACCAACATTCATATCGATAGGATCGGCGAGCAATTCCATGATCTGCACAATCGGGATCCGCGCCTTGTGCAAGAAGTTCTGGCAGGCTTTGGTCTGGTCTCCGCCGGTGATGATCAATCCTTCAGGCGACTGGCTCAGCAGCGTGCGGATCATTTTTTCCTCTTCCAGCGGCGAATAGTGGGTATCCACCAACAGCACCTTGTACCCCGCCGCGCCCATCACCTCATATATACCGCGCAGCACCTCGGTAAATACGATGTTACTTAATGACGGGATAGCAACCCCGATCACCTTGGACTTGGAGGAAGCAAGGGAACTGGCGTGCTGATTGGGAATATAACCAAGTGAATCAATCGCTTTTTGAACCTGGATCCGCAGGGATTCCGATACTTTTTCGGGCTGGTTGATTACCCGCGATACGGTGATTGCACTAACACCGGAAGCATCTGCCACATCAACCAGGGTGATTTTTTTATCCGAACTTCTTTTTTTTGCTGTTTTCATAGGTGATATCTGCACTTGATTATTATTTTTTGCTACCATAGCACAAGTGCAATGATTGCGCTATCATCAACATATATGCATATTTTGATCATTTGATGTACACGAGAAAATCTTCACATGCCTCACTCAATCGCCCTCTCCAATCCTGATGCAAGCACCAACCTTATCATCCTGATGGGCGTCTCCGGCTGCGGAAAGTCATCGCTGGCCAAGGCATTGGCGGACCATTATGGTTACGCCTATAGAGATGGCGATGATTTTCACAGCCAGGAAGCCCGCAATCACATGGCCCAAGGCCAGCCATTGACCGATGAAATGCGCTTGCCCTGGGTAATTCGCATGCGCGATTTTTTCCGCGATGCCGCGCGCAAACATCAGCACTCAACCCTGGCCTTTTCCGGCCTTAAACAAGTCCATCGCAATGAGCTGCGCAACGCCGGGCTGAGGACTATCTTCTTATTTCTCTCCAGCGATAAAGACACCATCCAAACCCGCGTTAATAAACGCGCTGGTCATTTTATGGCGCCAAGTCTGGTCGATAGCCAGTTCGAAAGCCTGGAAGACCCTAGCCTGGAAGCGGATGTAGTAAAAATTGATGTAAACGTGCCTTTCGATCAAGTGCTCGCCCAGGCAATCAAAGTTGTTGACCGCGAATTGCTACTGCAAACGGATGCATTGCTCGCCTGATAATCAGGCTTGGCATTCCGCTTTACACCAGCCAGAATGTGAACTCTTGAACCCGATGTCGTTCTAATAAACAGCATCAGCCATGGAGAATCACAGATGTCATTTTCAAAAGTTATTTTTGTTAGCAGTCTATTGGTAGTTGCCGCCACCCTCTCCGCTTGCGCCGGTAAAACCCAATATCGCAACGCCTGCGCCCAGGAAGTCGATGCCGCCTGGAGTGAATTATCGATCGCCAAGGCAGAAGGCTTTAGTGGCACCGTCAGCTATGGCAAAGCGCTCACATTGATTACCTCTGCTCGCACCATGCAAACCGTAGAAAATTTTGACAACTGTTACAACCAGGCCAAAGACGCTCGTTTTTATATTCGCGAATCGCGCAAAGGCCAATAATTTTTATCTCCCATCACAAAAGAAACTCAAAAAAGAAAAGGGCTCGCACTGGCGGGCCCTTTTCTTTTTTCTAACGAAATAGATATCCATCAGGTACCAACAACACCATCATTCCTCGTTACCAATACCGTGATCGACTCTTTTACTCCAACGCTAATGCGGCGCGAATTTTTTCCCAGCTGACATACTTAAAATTTTGTGGTGCCTCCGGCATGACTTTATGGCCATCTTGCACAACTAACATACCCTCGGGAAACGCACCGCCGAGATTGGCATGGGTAACTTCAAGGCCATCCGTTTCTGAAACACCGTCTATATCTTTTTCTGCATCCAAATCAATGCGGATTACGCCACGAACTTTATACGGAGCAGTTGCCTCAAGGATGACATAACTATTGTTGCCCTGGCTGGACACCACCAGATAGTTTTTATCTTTGCCTTGATAAATACCCATCCCCTCGACATCAGCTACCAACAAATCGCCAGCGCGCAAAACCAGTTCAACTTGTGTCCCCGTATTTGGCTCTGCGCCAATGGTCCACACAGCTTCATCTTCCTCGCCAACAAACAGGCGCTGGTTTTTATCATCGGCAACGCAACCTTCAGGCTGGCTCTTCACAAAAAAGCTACGCACTTTTTCACCTTGCCACACCCAGGTATTTTTGTCGCTTTGGTCTGCTACGGCTGTCAATTGGATTTGCTGGAACTCACCACTTTTTGCATTGGGTATTGCGTAAGTAATGCCGCTGGCGTTTTGGTACAAACAGAATCCGTAGATTTCTTCCAGATTCGTTGCAACGCTGCCCGAGAATGTTAGTTTTCCACTTTTGGGATCAATAGTGTAAATCGCCAAACTATTATCATCACGATTTGTCGCGACCGCGATATCTACTATTTTTTTTCCAAACTTAACACCATAGCGCACATCGACATTATTTAATTTTCCGGTATTGAAGCTCTGGACTTCATTGCCTTTCAGATCGTAAACAAATAAACCTTGCTGCTTGTTTGTACCAATCACCAAACTTTTTTGCGGACGCTTTTTGTTGACCCAAATGGCAGGATCATCGGCCGCATCGCCAAAGCGCGCCATCACTTGTGTTTGCACATCGGCAGTGACACTCACAATAGGATGCGTTGGTTTGGCTTGCGCGCTGGCAGTCCAAGGTAATGACAACTGCTGATTCCCGGTTTTTTCATCGCCCACTACAAGTATGACAAGATTTTTATTCGCACTGTTTTCCGCTGCCGCAGCCTTAACCAGTTCCGGCTCATCCGTATCAGGAAGATCGATTACTTGCTGCTGGGAGAACTTGTCTTTCTGCACACTATAAATCGCCAGTTGTTTTTCTTCGGCAATTGCGGCAACCAAACCTTGCGGCAATAACGCAAGCGATTCAACGCTACCGGATAATTTTCCAAATGGCTTTTGCATATCCACTGCAACACGGCCGGGTGCCGATTCTTCCGACGCGCCCTGCGCCCAAATGCCAACGCCTTCTTCGGCGATAAACAATAAATCCTGTTCATCATCAACCACGCAGGATTTGCTATTGGGTGCGATAGGCACACGACGCAGCAGTTTTGCATTGGCGTTGCCCTTGGCATCTATCACTAACCAATGTTCGGCAGTACCGCGTTCATCCAACAAATAAAGCGATAAATTGTTGCTACCGGCGCGGCTTAAACACAGGTTTTCAATTTTAAATGAAGGGGTTGGTACACGCAGCAGCTCGCGCAATTTTCCGGTGACGGGGTCGAGTGCAATCAATCCCGGTTGCTGCTCTGGCAAAAAAACCGTTGCCGCAATTAATTCTTTTGTTGTGTTTCCTGCATTTTTAACTTGCACAGGATAACGCCAATCCACCAACTCCGCCGGTTGCTTGAGTTGTGCAAGCAAATTCCCACTCGCATCGCGCCAATCTATAGCCTCACCCAAAGCGAGATAAGTCGTTTGCTGTTGGTGCGCTACAGGCACAGGAGTAATTGTTGGTACTTGTAACGATGCAGGCAAATTATGCGGTGCACTGGTTAACGCGCTATTTAGCGCAAGGACAGGCGCACAAAAGCCGGCAAAAAAACAACTTATTAACGAATTACGCAGATGAATCATAATCAAAACCTTTTTTATAAATGGCTCCCGTAAGAGCCATCCAGACTACAAATGCAGACTTAATCAAAGCTTAAAATTGCATAAAGGTAATACCCAGTTTATAAGTCGCGCCGTAACTTTCGTACTGTGAATTGTACTTGGCATCTTTAACGTAGGAGTAATACACCTCGTCCGTCAAATTAAGTGCTTCAAAATGCAACTTGATTGATTCGGTTAGGTAGTAACGCAGAGAAAAATCCAATTGCAGTTGATCATCTACGTAAACATCATAGTTCGCATCCGTCGGGTCCAACACTTCCAACAAATAATTGGATTTGTAGTTGGCCGATAAACGCATACTGATGCGATCCGATTCATAACCCAGCATCAGGTTAGCTGAGGTATCGGATTGGCTGGGCATGGGAATTTCGCGCGCGACAAATTCACCATCATCATAACTACCCATTTTAGCCGTTGAATCAACAAAGGTGGCATTACCGCCGAGCAACAAACCATCCCAGGGCGCAGGCAAGCTGGTAAATTGTTTTGATGCTGCCAATTCAATACCCAATATGTCGGCGGTATCACCATTAGCAAAGGTCATCGCATGATCATAAGCTTCGTATTCGCCAATCCCACCAAGGTCAGTTTGATAAACGAAATTATCAATTGATTTGTAAAAAGCAAAGGCCGATACCACACTTGCCAATCCGGGATAATGCTCAATACCAAAGTCAATATTGCTGGACTCCATGGATTTCAAATTCGGATTACCTAGTTCCGTTTCATCACCATCAATCAACTGGCCTGGCGATAGCTGTGCAAATCCGGGGCGCACCACAGAGTTAGTCCAGGCGGCTCGCACCTGCGTTTTTTCATCGATGCTATAGCGGATATGCAATGCAGGCAAAAAGTAACCATCGGAATTTTCATATGTCTGCACGCTCAATGGGTCAACATCCTCATCGACGTTTTCATCATAGGAGTATCCCTCTGCAGTAAAATCCGTATTTTCATACCGCACACCTGCCAGCACACGCCAATCACTGATATCAACCGTACCCATTACATAAGCAGCGCTGGTGTCTTCGGTAATTTCATAATCGCCAATACTGCTTTCCGCTTCGTTTTCTTCAGTCCCATCGATTGACGATTTAACTGGCGCCGAATGGATTTTGTTGCCAAAGCGGCCAAATTCATAATCCACTTCACTACCCGAGAACGCCGTAAGCGATGTATCGCCAGAGAATCCCTCTGCATCCCAAACATTCACGTCATTATCTTTAGTGCGTCCGGTATATTTTGCACCGAATTTTAATTGTGCCGGATTGCTACCCCAGTCGAGGTCGCGGGTGAAATCGAGGTT
>DATIGS010000232.1:0-7191 GCA_035481425.1 Cellvibrio sp.
CGCCCGACACAATCCCGGCGCCTACACCCACGGCCTGTCGCGACCAGTCCAGCTGGAATTCCAACTGCCGGGTGGTCATCAACTACGAATACCATATCCAACCTTTTTGGGAGCGCGAGCGCGCTGCCATGACGGTGGGGGCAGCGACGGCAACCAGTTGCATCGGCTGCCATTCGCCCAGTACCGAAGTGGATGGCAATACGCTGGTACGTGTGCCCGACGCGCAATTGGATTTAACCCGCATCAAACTGCAAGCCAATGCGCGCATGACCTCCTACACTGAGCTGACGGCTGGTGACAACCGCCAGATCCTGAATGCGGAAACCGGTTTGCTGGAAGATGAGTTGATTCCCACCGGCGAATGTAATGTGGATATCGATGGCAACCCGATCGTGGATGAAGATGGCGTCTGCACCGATCCGGTCTTGGTCACCGTACCGGTTCAGGCTAGTATGTCGCGCAATGGCGCGCGGGCAAGTGCGCGCTTTTTTAATACGTTCGCACCAGGTGGTAGCCACGCAGGTTCCAATTTCTTGAACGATGCCGAATTAAAACTGCTGTCCGAATGGCTGGACACCAACGGACGCTACTACACCAATCCATTTGAAATGGCGCTAACACAATAATAATGGCCTCGACAATTACAACAACAATGACAACAAAAACCGGGATCAGGGCATGACGGCACGACTCAGCAGCGCCAGCCATTGGCTGTATCAGGTTGTCCTTGCCGCGCTCCTGCTTGCCCCCGTTGTGGTGCAAGCGGAGTGGTTTGGCAGCGATTGGTTTGCCGAAAAAGAGCCGCAACAAGTCAGCGTTAACGATGCGTTTATCAATGTCTATGCCGGCCCCGGGCGCGGTTATCCGATCTTTTATGTGGTCGAGCGCGAAGAAGTTATCACCCTGCTAAAAAGCCGCACCGAGTGGATCAAAATCAAAACCCGGCGTGGATTGGAAGGCTGGATCAAGCGCGACGATATGGCCTTCACGCTCGCGCTTGATGGCAGCAAACCGGAATTTCCCGATAGCACCCAAGCCGATTACCTGGTCAACCGCGTTGAGCTGGGCGCGGCCTATGGCGACTTTGCCGGAGCCGATAGCCTGACCCTGAATCTGGGCTATCGCTTCACCAAAAATTTATCGGCGGAATTGCGTGTGGCCGAGAACACCGGGCAATTTTCGGATAGCCGGATTGTCGCGGGCGCTATTTTGTTCCTGCCGTTTCCCGAGTGGCGGGTATCGCCCTTTTTTGCCCTGGGCAGTGGGACTATCAAAACCTATCCCAGCTCCACCCTCGTGCAAAGCGAAGACCGCAAAGACGATCTGATGCAAGCCGGCCTGGGCGCCTATGTCCATCTCACCGGGCGCTTGTTCCTGCGCGCGGAATACACCAATCACTACGTGCTCACCAGCCGCAATACCAACGAAGAGGTTAATGAATGGAAACTTGGATTCAACGTCTTTTTCTAAGCGCAACGCTGCTCGCCCTGGTCGGCTTTGGCAGCGGCAGTTATGCGCAGGATGACGCTGCCGGTGACGACGAGCTGGAGCAAATCATTACGCCCGATGTGCAGCGGCGCAAAGTGACAGAGGCAAATCTGGACAGCGAAAATTTTGAAGTGGGCGTGTTCTTCGGCATGCTCAGCGTTGAAGATTTTGGTACCAATCCAGTCTACGGTTTTACTTTCGCGTATCACATTACTGAAGACTTTTTCGTCGAAGCCGCCTATGGCACCAGCGAAACCGAAGAGACCAGTTATGAGTTGTTGAGCGGGGGAGTGGAGCTGCTTACCGACGATGAGCGCAAACTGAATTATTACAATATTTCGCTGGGCTACAATTTTTTGCCGGGGCAAATTTATTTTTCGGACAAGTGGGCCTTTAACACCCATTTTTATTTGATGCTCGGTGCAGGCAATACCGATTTTGCGGCGAAGGATTATTTCACCACCAATCTCGGCGCTGGCTTGCGTTTTTACGGTACCGATTGGCTGGCGCTGGATTTGAGTATGCGCGCGCACAGTTTTGAACATGAATTGTTTGGCGAGAGCAAATCCGTTACCAATCTGGAATCGCGCTTGGGTGTTTCATTCTTTTTCTAACGGAATTTCTCAACAATATTCCGCGTTAAAGAACATTCTTTTTCTGGTTTTTGGGGAGTCAGTCTTATGTCATTGCAAAAATATCTGCACAAAACGTATCTGCATAAAAAGTATCTGCATAAAAAAATTCTCGGTTTAGGCTTGGCGCTAGCCGCGAGCGCATTTGCACTGAGCGCGAGCGCTGAGCAGGCGCCCGATTTCACCCTGCAAAGCAGCACCGGTGACAATGTGCGTTTGGCAGAGCAGCGCGGCCAGGTGGTGATGTTAAATTTCTGGGCATCATGGTGTGGCCCGTGCCGCACCGAAATGCCGCTATTGGATGAAATGTCCAAACGCTACAGCGCCGCTGGTTTTGTGCTCTATGGCGTGAATGTGGAAGAGGACAATACCGATGCAAAAAAACTCATCAAAGACTTGGGGGTTACTTTTCCCATCCTGTACGACACTGAAAGCAAGGCGAGCAGTTTGTACAACGTCGATGCTATGCCCACCACAGTTGTTATCGATAAAAAAGGCGAGATCCGTTACGTCAACCGCGGCTACAAGCCGGGTGATGAAAATAAATACCGCGACCAAATCCGCGAGCTGATTAAAGAATGATACTGCGCCGCCTGACCTTGCTGGCGCTGCTGTTTTGCATCGCCGCCTGCAGCCCGATCAAGCCCTGGGTGAAGCCTTATGAGCGGCAAAAAATCGCCGATGAAATCATGAGCTTCGAGCGCGATCCTATCGCCGATTCCTATCTCCATCACGTCTATGATGCGCGCGAAGCTGCGCGCGGCGGCGACGGTGCATCGGGAGGTGGCTGTGGTTGTAACTAAGCGTTTATTGATTCTGCTACTGTGCCTGTTAACTGCCAGCGCACAGGCGGCGGTATTGCCCGACGAGCGCGTCGATGTGCTCTACCACGGTTATGACGGTGGCGGTGTACAAGTCGATGGCCCCTCAATCCTGGTGCGCAAAAATGTCGGCGCTTCGGTGTCGGTCGCGGCGAATTATTACGTCGATATGGTCAGCAGTGCTTCTATCGATGTAGTCACCCAGGGCAGTAAATATTCCGAGGAGCGCAAAGAGGCGAGCCTGAGTGGCAAGTACCTGATCGATCGCTCAACGATTTCGCTCGGCTACGTCGGCAGCAAAGAAAATGATTACGATGCGAAGACGTTTAGTTTTGGTATCGATCAGAGTTTTTTTGGTGATTTGACTACAGTAGGTTTGGGCGTAAGTTTTGGCGATGACGTGGTTGGCCAAAATACCGACCCGACATTTTCGCGCGATTTGCAGCGCCGCAAATACAGTTTTAACGCATCGCAAATTGTGACTAAAAATTTGTTGGCCTCGCTCAGTTTTGACAGCGTCAGCGACCAGTGCCTTGATCTCACTGAAGAGCAGACTTGCCTCAACAATCCGTATCGCTCGGTGCGTTATATGACCGAATCGGGCGGTTACAGTTATCAGGCCGAACTCTATCCGCATACGCGCAATAGCGATGCATTGGGGATACGCGCAATTTATTATTTGCCTTATCGCGCATCGATTCGCGCCGAAGCGCGGCAGTTCTCCGATAGCTGGGGCATTGATGCGGATAATTTCGAGCTGCGCTATCTGCATCCCTACCGCGACCAGTGGTTGTTTGAAGTCAAATATCGCATTTACTCACAAACCGGCGCTGACTTTTATGCGGATTTATTTCCGTATGTCGATGCACAAAATTATTTGGCGCGCGATAAAGAGTTGAGCCCGTTTTCATCCAATACGTTTGGTTTGGGCGTGACTTATAAAATCCCGGCAGGAATTATTCCCTGGTTTGACAAGAGTACAGCCAATTTTTATTGGGACAGGTTTGATATCGACTACGATGATTTCCGCGATCTGCGTGTATCGCCGAGCGATTATGCGACCGGTGAGGAGCCGCTTTATAGTTTGCAGGCGAATGTATTCCGCATCTATTTATCGTTTTGGTACTGATATTTTGAAGCAAAAAACCTGGGCATGCCCAGGTTTTTTTGTTTTATCGCGGCGAATTATTTTTTCCCCAGCGCCACACCCAGCGAGTCTGCCCAGCGGGTAAAGGTTAATCCCAACTGGCGGCGATTGTTGGAACGATTGTTTTCCTCCCAGTGATTGCCTACATCGGCTTCATCAGCAATCAACCCCACCAGCGCATTGGTTTGGGCATCGTAAATTTCCATTTTCATCGTCATAGTGCCCGCGCCTTCAGAGTAATAATTGCTAATGCTAGGGCGACTTTGTATATCGTCTTTTGGAGCTAAGGGAGCGATTTCCTGCAATGTAGTTTTGATTTGCAAGGTTTTGGCGTTACCGCTTGCCGCGTTGAAACGTTTGCTGCCGATTAGCTCTTTAGTAAAGGTTTCAAGGTACTTTTGTTGCAGATAGGCCTTGTCTTTGTCTGTCAAAACCCAAGGCTCATCAAATTCATTAGGGCCGGTGGGTTCGCGTATAAAAATATTACTGGTATCCAACGGCGCAAAATCCAGTTGCGTGTACTCGCTAAAATTGACCCCCGGCTTGAGGTAAACACTATCCAGAAACCGGCTTTTGGTTTTGGTAAAACCCAGTGGCTGGGCTTCGGTGGCGAGGGCTTTTTCATGCTTCTTTTCAAAAGCGTAACTGCCGGCTGCGAGCGACAACGAAAGCAAGCCGATGGCCAGTACAAGTGTGCGTTTCATGGAGACCTCCTTCCTGGTAATTAATGGAGAGCAACTAGCGATATAAGGCAGCTACTCGCATGCCTGATCAATAATTTGCTGCATGGTGGTACGTTGCTGGGCTTTATCTTCTTCGGTGAGATAAACCATCACGCCATCCGCATTTTGGGTTCTGATGCGCGCTACTGTATTCAGCATTTCCAGATTGGCGCGCGCTTGCGAGCAGCGCTCCGGATCTTTCAATGCAGCCGCTGCATTTGCTGCTGCGGGTTGTGCGGCACTTGTTGCCGCAGTTGCAGGTTGTGCGCCAATAGCAGGTGCCGGGGTGGGATCACTGTGGCCGGTGCGGGTTTTCACCAGCGTGGCTTTTACATTTTTGGGGGGATGTTCCCCGTAATGCACTACGCCTTTGGCATCGGTCCAGGTATAGACTTTTTGCGCCAGTACACTTTGGCTGACCGCGAGCGCCAGCAGCAGACATCCGAACGTTTGTAAGTACTTCATGGTTTAACCTTTTTTTGATGTTTCTGCGCCAACTATAGACCTTATATAAAGCCAGCGGTATTGCGGAACGCAAATCTGTGAGCGCGCGCAAGCTGGTAATCGGCTAAACAAGTCTAGGCGGAAATTCCGGCGCTGGCGTAACTGATTCGATTAAAAAAAGCGCAGATTGGCGTTAATTTCTTGACTTTGATCTATATCTTGCCAAAATTGCCAGTCCTCCAGATGGCTGGCAGGTGGCCGATAATCCCGGGCATCATCTGCTTCCCTCCAAGTCACCCTCTTGGCGAACCATCTGCTGGCGATGCTCCTACCAGGGCATCACCTTAGAAAGCCGCTGTTTACCTGCACGGTTTTCGCTGATCCGATCCTGACCTTGCCGGGTTTTGATCGTGGATCATTCACGGCGTTGGCCCGCCCTAAGTGCCGGCGCTTTCCAGTGTGCTTCTTTACCTCATCCAACTTTCGGCTGTAACAGCCCTCCGGTAAAAGACACACGCGCATCTATGCGATTCACATCCTAAAAGGGGAATTATTGTGGAAATGCTTTCAGGCGGAGATATGCTCATCCGCGCCCTGAAAGACGAAGGCGTTGAATACGTTTTCGGCTATCCGGGCGGCGCTGCGCTGCATATTTATGACGCTATATTTCGTCAAAAAGACGTTAAACATATCCTTGTTCGCCACGAACAAGCGGCCACCCATGCTGCCGATGGTTACGCGCGCGCGACCGGCAAAGTGGGCACGGTGCTGGTAACTTCCGGCCCGGGCGCGACCAATGCCATCACCGGTATTGCGACGGCCTATATGGATTCTATTCCGATGGTGGTGATTTCCGGTCAGGTGATGAGTCATCTGATTGGTGAAGACGCCTTCCAGGAAACCGATATGGTGGGTATCTCCCGCCCGATCGTAAAGCACAGCTTTATGATCAAACACGCCAGCGAAATCCCCGAGATCGTAAAAAAGGCGTATTACATTGCGGCGACCGGTCGTCCCGGCCCGGTAGTTATCGATGTGCCTAAAGACCTGACGCATCCGGCGCACACTTTCCCCTATGAGTATCCAGAGAAAGTAAAACTGCGCTCCTACACCCCAGCGACTCGCGGTCACTCAGGCCAGATCAAAAAAGCAGTGCAGCTGCTGCTTGGCGCCAAGCGCCCGATGATCTATACCGGTGGCGGCGTAGTGCAGGGCAATGCATCGCACTTGCTGAAAGAGTTGGTGGATCTGCTGAATTACCCCGTAACCAATACCCTGATGGGTTTGGGCGCGTATCCTGGCACCGGTAAAAATTTCCTCGGCATGCTCGGTATGCACGGCACTTACGAAGCGAATACTGCAATGCATCACAGCGATGTGATTCTGGCAGTGGGCGCACGTTTTGATGACCGCGTAACCAACGCCATCAGCAAATTCTGCCCGACGGCAAAAATTATCCATGTGGATATTGATCCAGCATCTATCTCCAAAACAGTCGTTGCCGATGTACCTATCGTAGGTGCAGTTGATAGCGTGCTGAGCGAAATGCTGGCGTTGATTAAAGAGTCGGATGAAAAACCCGATGCTGACGCGCTCGCCTCATGGTGGGAGCAAATCAATGAGTGGCGCGAGCGTCACGGCATCTATACCAAAAATCGTTTCGACACGACGGGCGATAAAATCAAACCGCAGGAAGTTATCCAGGCGATTTGGGAAGTCACCAAGGGCGATGCGTACGTCACCTCCGATGTGGGCCAGCACCAAATGTTTGCCGCGCAATATTATTTGTTCGACAAACCGCGTCGCTGGATCAACTCCGGCGGTCTCGGCACTATGGGCTTTGGTTTGCCAGCAGCCATGGGCGTGCAAATGGCGGATCGTGATGCGACCGTTGTGTGCGTAACCGGTGAAGGTTCAATCCAGATGTGTATTCAGGA
>DATIGS010000233.1:0-7296 GCA_035481425.1 Cellvibrio sp.
AAAGCTGTTCGTGCGTGTCAGACATTTGACTCATTACAAAACCTTCTCGCGAATAAAGCCGCCTTGCATGGATATTTTGACGGTCAACACTTAAACGCAATACACCCGAGTTATTTGCAACATAATTTTTTAATGCGCGTAAGACACTGCTGCCCATGCCTTGGCTGCGCCAATCAGAAGCAATAATAAAATCGACGATATGCACCAAACCTGCTGTTTCGAACAGAGTGATTTTCCCCGCATCCATGGAATTATTTTCGATGATCCAGGTATTTGCGCCTAAATACTGATTTGCGTAGCTCTTTTGTTGCCACTCATATTGTTGTCGCATTAATTGCTCCAACTGTAGGTGCGGCAAGGGCAGAAGCGCCAACTCTGTTCGTGTCGAACAAAACAAATCAAATAAAAAATCCTCATCACTCGCCTCTGCCAAACGCAACATAAATCCTGACGGAAGCGCCAATTTGTTATTCATGCAATAACCCTTTTGGTAAATTCAAATTCACCGTGCAAGAAAGATGTGTAGAGAGGCTCAAGCGACTGCTGAATACAAGATTTATCCGCTGCTGAAAATAAGGTTTGTTTTACTTGGCGATCACTGGCAAAAGCGACGCCGGGTACCTTGGAGTGAAACCGCAACCGCTGGATGATTCGCTGAAACGACTCGCTATCAGGAAACACATCAAAATGATGCGCAATTTTTTCTATTTGGTTTCCATTTAAATCTCGATAATCCACGCGCATAATTTTTGGGTCTGAAATAAACCTTCCCATCTCGCTCAATAACGCCGCCAATATATTGCAACGCCATACCAACAGCGACTCTTCACGGGAAGAGAAAACCGGAGCAACTCCAGCCAAACCAGGGTCACCGGCCATGTGCCTTCCAGCCGAGCGCTGATGCGAAGCAAGAATTTCCACCGGATCGCGCACCAGAAAAACAACCGGTATTTGCGGAAATAAACGGCAGACTAATTCCCACTGAAAAATGTCCCATGCATTCCATTTAATAATTACTTGCGGGCGATGCGGAAACGCTGCCGCTTGCAAATTTATAAAGGCGCGCAGGGAAACTTCCCGCTCCTCCAATGACAATTGATCATCCAGTAACAATTCAGTTAACAAAGGCGATTCAGAAAATACACAGGTGGAATCCAGCTCAGACAAGCAACCGGAAATCAGCGTAGAACCACAGCGCGACAAATGGAAAATAAATCCTGCAGGTTGCACATGAGGCAAGTTAATTGCCTGCAACTGCGCAAATTCTAATGAACTGCGCGGTTGGATAATTTGATTAAATAATTGCTGGCTGCAGCGCGAGAGATATTCATCCTGGAAGGGTTCGGTGGCATGCCCAACAGGAACTAGCCAATTGACGATTTTACGCTTTGGTTGATAGCGGTACGGCAACCAGTTGCCAGCGAGCATTACATCATCAACTGGAATTTGATTGAGGCGATTAATCTCACCCAACAATTCTCCATCGTCCAACTGGGCACAATTCCACAATGACTTTATGCGCGACAAAAACTCAACCAGCGAATTCGCTTGTCGGCAATGTGCAATCTGTTCTGTCGATCCAAGAAGTGCATGGTAATAGGAAACATAATTACTCATGTGTGTGCCCGCAGAGAATTTGCTCGCGCAGCCAATCATTCACCACACAATCAATCACCAAATTGATTCGATCTTCATTGCTACGGTTGTAAACCTCATGAACCTGATCAGCATTGAAATACCAGAGTTCCCCTGCCCTCATAGGAATTTTTTTATTGTTGACGAAAAATGCAACGGCCTCACTGGTATGAATCGGCACATGCAAACGCGCCTCGCCAAATTCCAAACTCAACTCATGATCACGATGGGGTTTGATTTCTGCACCGGCTTTCAAACGCATCAACCGCGCTGCTTTAATTGGACACAACAATTGGTTAAACAGGTTTTGTATTTCCGGGCATTGCGCCATAACTGGCAAATTCTCCCAGTCGTCACCATCTGCAATCGCGAACCCTTGTAATATGGGATGGGCATTCAAATGTTGCCGCTGGCAACGCAGTGGCAATACGTCCCAGCCACCTTGATAATCGTTTTTATTGACGTGGTCGACCCATCCACCCGATGTCTGCGCACTGTGCAATAGCGATTCGACCTCGGTTTGCAAAGTAGTAAGCTGAACGTCACAGGGAATCAGGGCAAACAAAATTGGCGGGCGAATTATCGTTGCAGCAACAAGGGTTGAGCCTGCAGCAAGATTTTCCATTCATAACTCTCTTATAAATTGAATGAAAATCCTTTTCCGGTACACTTCGTTATTAACAGGTTATAGAAACCAATGAATGCTACTAGTGTAGCTACTAATTTGATTGCTGCAATTATTCGGCAATAACTACAATGCGCGCGTAGCAGCAACTAATTTATTTATATTGATGACGGCAAATAATGAAAGTCAATAACAGCAAATTACACACCCCACAAAATCCACGCCCCTGCGCCATATGGCTGACGGGCCTTAGTGGTGCCGGAAAATCGACCACTGCCGGATTACTGCATGCTTCACTCATGGCGATGCAACATCAGTGTTTCATCTTGGATGGCGATAGTTTGCGCAATGGGCTCTGCAAAGATTTGGGATTTTCAGCGGCGGATCGCATTGAGAATATTCGTCGCACAAGCGAAGTGGCGAAACTTATGGTAGATGCCGGATTAATCGTCATAGTGGCCACCATCTCTCCATTTAGAAAAATGCGCGATGATGCGCGAAATGTTTTTCCGACAGGAGAATTTATTGAAGTATTTATCGATGCGCCACTTGCCACTTGTGAAGCGCGCGATGTGAAAGGGCTTTATCGCAAAGCCAGAAGCGGGGAACTGAAACAATTTACCGGTATTGATTCAGCTTATGAGATTCCACAACAGCCCGAGTTGCATTTGCATACAGACAAAAAAACACCTGACGAGGGTGTGTTAGAAATTATTGCTTATCTCAAATCCGGGGGATATTTGCGTAGCAATGCTGGATGAGTAAATTTTATTTTTGCGTCACGCGGTAGGCAAAATCACCATCAGCAGGAATGGCAAACCAACAAATGCCAGCAGGGTCGAGACCAGCACCATAGCAGCCACCTCTTCCGGTTTATGGCCATAGCGCAGTGCCAACAAATAATTGAATACCGCAATTGGCATTGCCGATTGCAAGAGGACAACGCTGCGCGACACACCGGTTAAGCCCATCAGTTCGCATACGATGAACCCCAACAGCAATCCGCCACCGACACGCACGAAGCTAAAGAATAAACTGCGCTTCCAAAAATGGATTTTTAATGTTGCGAGCGAAACGCCCAGTGCAATTGTCATTAAGGGGATGGCGATACCACCGAGCAATTCGAGGGTATTGCTAATCCAGCGCGGCAATTCAGTGTGCGTCACTAGCAGCAATACCGCGATAATCATCGAGTAGATTACCGGCTGTTTGAAAATCGCTTCGATGCGTTTAAAAATTCCGCCATCACTTGTTGTGACTAACAACAAACCAACAGTAAAGGTTGCGACCATCATCACCATAAATGAACCCAGTGCGAGTGCGAGCCCGGTTTGGCCGAAGGCAAACAAACACAGCGGCAACCCCATATTGCCGTTATTGGGAAATACCAACGGCGGCAAATAGGCGGCGATTTCCAATTTCATCCAGCGCAGCAGCGCCCAACCAAATAGCCCCATGGCGGTCATGACCAATGCGGTAGCAAGTGCGACCTGCCCCATCACCGCTGGTTGAACATCGACCTTCGCCATAGCACTGATGATCAAACAAGGCGTACCTATGTTCATCACAATGCGCGAAATAAAATCGGATGGAAATTCGGTACCGGTTTTACCCCAAATAAAACCGGCACCGACAGAAATGACAATAGGAGCAAGGATTGCGAGCAGTTCGCCCAACATAAGAAAATCCGGAGTCAACAACAGAAGGAACGCATATTACCGGCACAATCTGGCTAGCGATAGCGGACACACCAATGTGATACAGCTCGCCCCTGTAACTTATAGTCAAAATTTATGGCCTTCTGATTGTTTCAACTGGATGCTTCGGATAAAAAACGCCACCGCAAAGCCCGCAACGACAATAAGTATGCGGTGATTTTTTATATTGACTGCCGAGGTGGAAATGACTCAAAAAATAAAAAAAGTAGTGATCGCTGGTGGAGGAACATCAGGATGGTGCACAGCGGTAGCTTTATCGCGCCAATTGGGAGCTTTATTGGATATCACCTTGATCGAGTCCGCCGAAATCGGCACAGTGGGTGTAGGCGAAGCGACATTCCCCACTATCTGCTCCTTCCACAAAATTATTGGCATTGATGAACAGGAATTTTTAAGCGCGACCCTGGGCAGCATAAAATTGGGAATTTCTTTTGAGAACTGGGCGCGCAAGGGCGACAGGTATATCCACCCGTTTGGCTCATTCGGAAAATCCAACTGGATCGGAGATTTTTATCACTACTGGTTGGCCGCCAAAGCGCGCGGTTATGACGGCAGTATTGACGATATATGCTTTGAATTGCAGGCTGCCAAGGCCCATAAATTTGCGCTCACTGAAAATCCAAAACTCAACTACGCCTATCATTTCGACGCGAGTCTTTATGCAAAATTTTTGCGCACACTGAGCGAAGAAAAAGGTGTGCGTCGTGTTGAAGGTAAAATAGTTGCCGTTAAACAACATCCTGACACCGGTTTTATTGAATCGGTGATGCTGGAGTCAGGAGCTTGCATCGAGGGCGATTTATTTATCGATTGCACCGGATTCCGTGGGCTGCTTATTGAAGAAACACTGAAAGCCGGTTATGAAAAATGGGGACAGTGGTTGCGCAATGATAGTGCTGTCGCGTTACAAACAGAATTTTCGGGTGACATTCCACCCTATACCCGTGCGATTGCACATGACAGTGGATGGCAATGGAAAATTCCGCTGCAGCATCGCCAGGGTACAGGACACGTGTATTCCAGTGCATATATTTCTGATGAAGATGCACGGAATACTTTATTGAAAAATCTGGATGGCGACATTCGCGCAGAGCTGCGCCTGCTGAAATTCAACACCGGGCGCCGCAAGCAAAGCTGGGTTAAAAATTGTGTTGCCATAGGTTTGGCGGGCGGATTTGTGGAGCCTCTGGAGTCAACCAGTATCCACCTGATTCAAATAGGCATTATCAGGCTATTGCAGCTATTTCCATTTGAAGGGTGTAATGAACATTTAATCCGCCGTTACAATGAACTCGCTTGCACCGAGTATGAATGCATTCGGGATTTTATTATTTTGCATTACAAAGCGACCGAGCGCGACGATACTCCTTATTGGCGCGACTGCCGCGATATGAGCATTCCGGACTCCCTTTCAGAAAAGATTGAGTTATTTCAAGCAACCGGTCATGTGCATCCCAACCCGGATGATGTTTTTCGGGTAACGTCCTGGCTGCAGGTGATGTTGGGGCAACGAATAACTCCCCGGGGCTATCACCACTCTCCGCATTTAATAAGTGACGAAAAAATTTTTTCCGGTCTCCTGTCGATGAAATCAAGTATCGCCGCTGCCGTCGAACAATTACCGTCACATGCTGATTTCCTCAAAGCCTATTGCGCGGTTAAATAATCCTTTTCTTATTTACAGCTCATGACGAGTGAGCTGTAAATAACCTATGTGTCATAATTTATTAGCGGCATCACCATGCTGCGAACAATTAACGCTAACGACGCATCACTTCTTATGCAAAACCCATTATTCGGCAACGCTGATAAACCGACAAAAAAATCCGGCAAGATCGTGGAGCCGGCGATTATCGACCCGTCACTGATCGAATTAGCGCAAGCCCTGCCCGCCCACTTGCGACTGGGAACTTCATCCTGGAATTATCCCGGCTGGGATGGCTTGGTGTGGAATGGCGAATACAGCGAGACTAATTTATCGCGCTATGGCCTTAGCGCTTATAACCAGCATCCGCTGATGCGCACGGTGAGCATTGACCGCAGTTTTTATCGCCCGCTCAATGTTGCGCAATTTGCAGCATACGCTTCACAAGTTAGCCAGGATTTTCGCTTCGTCGTGAAGGCGCCAAGCCTGGTTACCGATGCATTGATACGCGATGAAACCGGGCGCGGGATGCGGCAAAACGCGCATTTCCTGAACCCCGAAGACGCGGTGCAAATGTTTGTCGAACCCGCACTGGAAGGTTTAAGGCATAGGCTCGGGGCGCTGGTTTTTCAGATCAGCCCCTTGCCCACCGCCTGGCTTGGGCATATGCCGAAATTGATCGACCGGTTGCATGCATTACTAAAAGCAATTCCCGATTTGAAAAGTACTGCGCCCGATGCGGTTGTCGCCGTAGAAGTGCGCGATCCGCAATGGCTTACGCCGCAGTTTGTCGCGGCCTTGCGCGATACCGGCGCCACTTATTGCATGGGGCTGCATGCCAAGATGCCGCGTATCCATGAGCAGTTACCAATCCTGCGCGCCCTATGGCCAGGCCCTTTAGTTTGTCGCTGGAATTTAAATCCTTTACATGGCGCTTATGGTTATGAGGATGCACGCGATGCCTATGAACCCTACGACAAAATGATTGATCCCGACCCGGAAACACGTGCGGCATTGGTGCGCGTCATTGCGGGTACGGCAAGTGCGGGCCACAATGTATTTGTCACCCTCAGCAATAAAGCAGAAGGTTCGGCTCCGCTGTCAGTCATTGAATTGGCGCGGGCAATCCGGGCAAACGCAAAACCGGTCACATGACAGCTTGTCCATTGGCAGAAAGCGTAACCGGCAAGCAATTTTCGTAAAGAAACAAGGTCTGAAAAGAAAGCACGTACAACCTGGGAATTTGATGCTTGGTTACTTAACCGTCATTACAGGAGATTTTTGATGGACAACAATACCAATCCCATTACACAAATGATCAATACCTATAGAGATGCGGTGCGCGCCAAAAACATCGACGCCTTCTGCGCAATATATGCTGCCGACGTACACATCTTTGATATGTGGAACCACTGGTCTACGCAGGGCGTCGAGAAATGGGGAACCATGGCGCGAGGATGGTTCACCTCCCTCGGTACCGAATACGTTACGGTGGATGCGCGCGATGTTGAATCTGTAGTGACGGATGATTTGGCAATTGGCCATGCGATTTTCACCTACACGGCATTCTCGGCAGCGGGGGAAAAGTTACGCTCGCTTGATAACCGAATCACCGTTGTACTTAAACGTAGCGGCGATCAGTGGAAGGTTATCCATGAACATAGCTCTGCGCC
>DATIGS010000234.1:0-6148 GCA_035481425.1 Cellvibrio sp.
CCGTGTAAAACTTCCGTCGCAATTTCACCATTGCGAAACGTTTTGGTAACGCCGGATAATTTAATCAGCGGTTGGATAGCCATATCGGTAACCATTAACGTCTACCCATACCTGGCCCGCCAAATCCACCGGCAGGCACTACTTTCTCCTGGTTAGGTTTAGTGCTGCCACTGATAACTTTTTCACTCTCTTGCAAACCTTCAATAATTTGGGCTTGCACCCGGTTCGTCACTCCGATCATGACTTTCCGCTCTTCAATATCACCATCATCATTCATGACTTTAACAATCGCCGGGCGCGGGCGCTGGGCGGTTTGGTCACCACCCGCTTTCATTTCATCGCGACGTTTTTTCCATTCGGCACGCTGTTCTTCAGTGGGTGCAGATGCATTTTCACGCTCACCACGCGGCGGAGCAAAACTCACTGCGGACATAGGTACTAGCAATACTGATTTTGCCTGGGACGCAATAAAAAATACCTGTGTACTCATTTGCGTCATAAGGACACGGTTTTCATTGGGCACATCGAAAAGCGCGTTGTATAAAATTACGTTGTTGAGAACTTCCGGTGTGGGTTGAATGCGGCTGATGGTGCTATACCAACGGCGCCCCTGGCTGCCCAAGGTAGTGAAATAAACCGGCATATCCACACGCAACTTACCGATGTCCGCTTCCGACACCTGGGTTTGCACCGTCATAGTCGAGAGGTCGGCGATGCGCATAACAGTTGGCGCCATCTGGTTGGTATTGAGTGTCTGCCCTTGCCGGGAAGTGATAGACACAACAGTGCCATCAATCGGTGCATAAATTTTTGCGTAATTCAGGTTGGCCGCTTCAACTCGCAGGGTAGATTCGATTTGTTCAATTTGTGCTTGCAGGGAATTGAGTTGCGCTTGGGCCGATTTTAAATTGGCTTCGGCCGTTTCCAGCGCTTCGGTGGTAGTGGCGTCTTCACTCATCAGGTTTTTCTGACGGCGATAATTAATCTCCATCAATTTTAACTGCGCTTCGCGCTCCAGCAATTGCGCTTTCTGATTGCGCAGTTGCGCACGCGTTGCATCCACTTTTGCGGCGTAAACAGTCGCGTCGATTTCAGCCAGTAAGTCGCCAGCCTTAACTTCCGAGCCGACATCAACATGCAATTTTTTTAACTGGCCAGATACTTGCGCACCCACATCCACATAATCGCGCGGTTGTAATGTGCCGGTGGCAGTAACCAGGTTTTCAATATCACCACGCACCACCGGCTCAGTTGTATACACAACTTCATCCGCATTGCGGGCAGACAGCACACGCCAAAGCAACACAATTGTAACCACTATCAAAATCAACAAGGTGATGGCACCAAGTCGGGAGCGGAAAAAAGTGTGTTTAAAAAAAGCCAGATTCATAGTGTTATACCGTCAAACGATCCATCAACAAGCACCAGCAAAACCGGTGCACTAAAAGTGACGGCGAGTATAACCCATGCATTGTGGAGGTTTAGCGAAAAGAAAATGGAATTAACAGTTATTGCACAATCGCGCAGATGTTCGCGCAGGTATGGAGCAGCAAATAAACATCGCAGCTAATAAACATTGCAACTAATAAACATCACGACAGTAGCGGTGTGTATCAGCCATAGTTTCCAACAACTCTACACCTAAAATTTGCACGAGTGCATCGTCCACTGCCTGTGCCATACCGCGCAAGCTACCGCAAACAAAAATCGCTGCACCTTCATCGACCCAGCGTTGGATTTCTTCTGCATTAGGCGCGAGTAAATCCTGCACATAGCGCGGCGCACCTGCCTGGGCATCGCGCGAAAAGACTTTATCGACTCGTGTTAATCGCCCGGTCTGTTGCCAGTGATAAATATCAGCGCCAAAAAAATCGTCAGATTGCTCGCTTCGCTCACCAAAAAATAACCATTTACGCGCTTCGGCCCGCGCAGGATTGGCAATGTGCGCGCGCAACCCCGCAATGCCCGTACCATTGCCAATTAATATCAGCGGGCAAGCATTTTTAGGGGCATGAAAATGCGGACTGGAACGAATGCGCAAACGAATCGCTTGATTCACACCCGCGTAGTGCGTTAACCAACCAGACCCCAACCCCAACTGATTATTAGAGTCGCGCACTTGACGCACCAATAAATCCAGTGAGCCTTCACTGGGGGCTGAAGCTATGGAATATTCGCGATGGGGCAGCTCGGCCAGAGAGTCAATCAACGCATGGTCATCAAGATTTTTTAATTCGGCTAACACATCATCAGTTATCGCTAGCCTGCGCGCGAACAACAATTCGGGCGCTATTTCACGCTCTAGCCTTTGTAAAAAATCGTCGATTGCACCGCGTGAATTATAAGGACCAATTTCAACAACATCGCCCGCCTGCCATAAATCGGGAGTGATTTCCCCTTGCATAGGCTGTAATTGGATATGAAACGCCGGGGCACCAGGACTCGCATGGTTAATACACTCGCGCGCTACAATCCCCCATTTTTCATAGGTCGGCTTACTCCAATCAGTGAAGTCAGTATTGCCGGAAATTTGCCCCAGATAATATTGCCAATGCCGCAGCGCACTTTCATCAAGGCGATCAACTTCAATCACATCGGCAATAAAGTGGGCACCGCGTTCGTGTAACGCATGCTGCAGTTGATGTGCAAATCCGCAGAAATACGCATAGGCAGAATCACCCAGCCCGAGAATCAATACCTGCTGGTGTTGCAACCCATGACTATCGAGCTTGCGCAGGGTCCGGGCAATAAATCGATTGCCATTGTCAGGCGCTTCGCCTTCACCATAAGTACTGGCGACCAATAACAAGGTAGAAATTTGTGTTAGTAATTCAGGCTCGATTTGATTTAGCGGTACTATTTTTACTACCTTGCCCGCTTGTTGTAATTGTTGCGCGGTTTGCTGCGCGATGCGCGTAGCACTGCCGGTTTGGCTGGCATAACCGATTAAAATATCCACGCTGTTGCTGGATGCTGTCGATAAAATCTTTTTCTGTTGGTGCAGGTATTGTCGCCAACACCACCAACAGAAAAAGATATAGCCAACAATTAAAATGCTTGCCGCGAGCAAATGCACAAAAACCTTACCGATTATTCCGGCAATACTTCAAACGTAGCAGCGTAACTGCCAGTGCGTGAAGTGGCCGGCTTTTTGGCTTTATCATCGCGATAATTTGCGCTCAACCAATACATTCCGGCTTGCGGCCAGGTCACCGAAATATTGCCATCTTTATCGGTTTCCAATTCGATTGCCGCTTGCTCATTGCGGTAGCGCATACCACCGGGAATCACAGTGACTTTTACGCCCACAGCGGGTTTGCCATCGATTAAAAATTGGAACTGCGCCGCCTCGCCTGCAAACAAATCATTTGGATGCGTCACTGGCACCAACTCCAAACCTTGCTTGCTTGGTTTCAATACCGACTCGGTTGGTGAACCGGAGGTGACAAATGTTTCCATGCGACGCGAGGTCTGCGAGACTTTTAAATTTTTGGCATTTTTCGGCACCATCTTGTCAAAGTCAGCAGGATTTGCACGCTCGCCACGACCAGGCCACATTTTGCGTTCGCCAGTTTCAGTTTCCCACATTGCCATCAAACCACTTGAGGCCATGCCAATTTTATAGGTTCCTTTTTGCGGCAACTGCACATCAAAGGTGCTGCGGAATTTTCCGGTAGTGGCATTTTGCACTGCGATAGTGGTGCCATCCGGCGCAGTGACAACAATACTTTCCGTGCGCATAGGTGCGTGATCCGCGTGGAAAATATCGTTAGATACAGCGGCATCAATACTTACCCAGGCGTCATCACTGGACAGTACCGTCGCACTTGGCAACAACCAGGCGCGATGCGCTTGGGCTGTCAATGGCAAACAAAGAACGAGTGCGGCGCACAGTGTGGTTTTGAAAAAATGATTCATTTTCTGTTTCCTTTATCGATGGCTTTATCTGTCTGAGACTTAAGGTGTAACGGTTAATTTCACTTCACCCAATTCTTTACTGCCTTTTGCACTTTGCTCTGCTGCTGTTTTTGCAGGCCAGGTAAATGGCACCTTCACCACTTCACGCCCACCCACTTCGCGGGCGGCTTCAACCATCAACACATAATCGCCACTTTTTAATTTACCCAAAGGTGCTTTACCCTCAACGAAGGTCACATTGTGTTTTCCAGGCGCACGCGTTGCACCACTCACGCCGTCGACCGGCATATCAGTTTCGCGCCCAATACGACGCCACCATTGGCGCATATCTTTCAGCCACTCTTCACCCTTCTCACTTTTTTGGCCGCGCTCTTCCAACTGATACCAGACCGCAAGATTGGTGCTCTCGCCCTTTTCATTTTCAATCCATATAGCAACATAGGGCTCGTGATATTCAGCCACTTCCAGCACGGGCAATTCCACCGAAACATTTAATTCGGCTGCCATAACCGCCGCACCCGGAGCCATCAACAGCGCTGCGATCATTGATGAAAACAACGATGAAAATAACAAACGTGAACGCATAATTTACCTCGATAAATTGGAATATTTTTTTACCAAACGGTTGCGATAATTTTTAATGTATAAATAGAAGTATCAATACCCATGGCAGAACCAGACCCAGGCCAACCATTGGCCAGGTTGCGGGGCGCCCACTGGCGTAACGTTTTAACAAGAGCAAACCGGTGATTGAAAAGATGATACAAAAAACAGCGAACACATCGATAAACCAGCTCCAGGCAACGCCGGTATTGCGCCCTTTATGCAAGTCATTGAAATAGGCAATCCAACCGCGATCAGTCACTTCATAAACCAACTCGCCAGTGGCTAAATCGATACTCAACCAGGTATCGCCACCCGGGCGCGGCAGCGAAAGATAAATCTCATCTTCACTCCACTCCGCCAATTGGTCGGCGACAATTATGTCCTGCTCCTGCGCGAGCCAGTCGATTAATGCGGCTGGTAAAGGCGCTTTTTCGTCAGCGGGGATCTCCAGCGTTTCTAATAAAGATGGCGAAATTTCGGCTTCCAGTGTCACAATTTCCGGCTTGGATTTAATTTGCGCCGCATGATTCAAGGTGATGCCAGTAATGGAAAATAACAACATGCCGATAAGGCAAACGGCCGAGCTGATCCAATGCCATTCGCGCAAACTTCCCAACCAGAAACGACCAGGCTTTTTTACTGTTGAACTCATTAGACTTGCGCCCACTGCCGCAATAAATTGTGATAGTGGCCAGTCAACCCCACAATCTCTTCCGAGTCGCCGACCTTTTGGCGCAGCGACTGGATATTGCAATCCAATTCGTGCAACAAATTACGCTGCCAATCGTCGCGCACCATACTTTGTGTCCAAAAAAAACTGCACACGCGTTCACCATTGGTAACGGGCGCGACCTGATGCAAGCTGGTAGAGGGATATAAAATCAAATCGCCCGCGGGCAGTTTTACTTCGTGGCTTCCGTAGGTGTCCTGCACGATAAGCTCACCGCCTTCGTACTCGTCTGGTTCAGATAAAAACAAGGTGGAAGACACATCGGTACGCAAACTTAAATTGCTGCCATGCACCAATCGAATAGCACCATCGACATGAAAACCATAATGCTCACCACCGGTATAGGCATTAAATAAAGGTGGGACTATGCGCAGCGGCAAAGCCGCCGACATAAATAAAGCATTTGAATAAAGCGCTTTTAAAATCACTTCGCCCAGTTCACGTGCGACTGGACCATCCACCGGCAGCTGGCGATTTTTTTTGACTTGCGCGCCCTGCACTCCGACAGTCGCGCGACCATCAACCCAATCCGCCTGGGCCAACCGCGCGCGGCATTCAGCAACTTGCTGTTTGGTAAGAACCTCGGGGATGTGAATTAGCATAAAGCGCCCTCTCGAAATGAAGACGGGGGTGCAAGCAACTGCACCCCCGAATGGGACAAACACCAAACGTGTGGATTAGAACGCGAAGTTCACACCCAAGCGTGCAGCCAAAGGTGCACCTGGATAATAACGCGCACCACTGTTATTGAAGCTGGCTACGTACTCTTCGTCGGTCAGGTTCATCACGTTCAGCTGAACAGTGAAGTTTTCGGTAACCGGGTAGGATGCCATTGCATCCAGAATCCAGTAATCATCAATTTCATACAGGGTTCTGGTGCTAAGCGCTTGTTCG
>DATIGS010000235.1:0-8039 GCA_035481425.1 Cellvibrio sp.
CGCGCCGGCAGAAAGCATTGTGGTCAGAGCCACCGCTTTCAATCGCTGCTTTTTCATAATCCCCCCAACTGGGTGTTCAATCAAGTGAGTTTGTGGCAACAAGCTGCCACAGACGCGTTATCCACATAGCCTCTTCGAGGCAGTTAAGAACGGCGGCATTGTAATAAGCACTATCACCTACTTCCAATGATTTATCCTACAACCTTCTATGTGTGTATTTAGGTATCAATCCGGTAACACGGCATTGCTTTCAATTAGCGCACCGGTAACACAAAAAACAAAAACAACTAAAGCCAAACAAAAAAACATTTTTAAAACAAAACTTTTTGTTATTAGCGATCGCCCATCAAACGCGTCGCCGATACACCAAAAAATCATGCTGCACTGAAGCAGCCTCGTCGCCAGCCAAACACGATTCCAGCTCCCAATCCGCATCACTCAAGGCTTCGAAGAAGGCATCCCCATCAGGCATAGCATTAATTTTTGTCAAATAGATACGGTCGGCAAAGGGTAAGGCGGAGCGATAAACTTCTGCACCACCTATAACCATAACTTCATCTGTAGCAGCTGAATCGGCCAGCGTTTTTTTTGCTTCCAACAGAGCCTGTTCGAGACTATTGGTAACAATCACATTATCGACAGCCCAATCTTTACTCCGGGTTACAACAATATTCGTGCGTCCAGGCAACGGCCTACCGATAGACTCATAGGTCTTACGCCCCATGATTACAGGCTTGCCTAGAGTCACGGATTTGAAGTATTTCAGGTCTTGCGGGAGGTGCCACGGCAGTTGATTATTAGAACCAATGACGCCATTTTTGGCAGCCGCCACTATGATGGCTAATTTCATGCAGAGCCTTTGCCTTCTTACTACTTATGTTGCCAACAACCAACAAACCACTATACGGCAATAGGCGCGACTATACGGGGATGGGGTTGATAACCTTCAAATTCAAAATCTTGCAGCTCGTAACCAAAAATACTATCCGGTTTGCGCGAAAGCCTTAGTGTAGGCAAGTTTTTCGGTTCGCGTGTTAATTGTTCGTAAACTATGTCGCCTGTAATGTGGTTATTGTAGAGATGGCAGTCGCCAAACGTATGCACAAAATCGCCCACACCCAGATCACATTGCTGTGCAATCATGTGGGTTAAAAGTGCATAGCTCGCGATATTAAATGGCACCCCCAAAAATAAATCCGCACTGCGCTGATACAGCTGACAAGAGAGCTTACCCTCTGAAACATAAAACTGGAACAGGGTATGGCAAGCGGCGAGCGCCATGCGGCCATGCTCGACATTTTGTTGCGGACTCATGGATTCATCCGGGAGATCGGCTGGATTCCAGGCACTAACAATCAAGCGACGTGAATAGGGATTCTTTTTGATTTGCTCAATCACTTGCGAGATCTGATCGATTGTCGAACCATCCGGGCAAGCCCAACTGCGCCACTGCTTGCCATAAACTGGACCCAAATCACCCGCTTCAGTAGCCCACTCATTCCATATATTGCAGCCGCGCTCCTTCAACCAAGTCACATCCGTACGCCCCTGTAAGAACCAAAGCAATTCTACAATTACGCTCTTCAAATGAACGGTTTTAGTCGTCACTAACGGGAAGCCTTCGTTTAGGTTAAAGCGCAACTGGCGACCGAACACCGAGCGAGTTCCCGTACCAGTGCGATCGCCGCGCTGGACACCGTTTTCAACCACATCGCGCATCAACTCAAGATATTGCTTCATTCCAAAACCCGTAACAAAAATTCAAATGACTTTTAGCTGTTTTTTGCCGGCTTCGCAGCAAACGCGTAGGCATATACCAACAGTCCCAACCCAAGCAAGAACATAGGCACACATAATAGTTGACCGCGCGTCATCCAACCCAGCAGGTCAAAACCTATCCCCTGGTCCGGCTCGCGCACAAACTCGACACTAAAACGGAATACCGAATAACCAATCAGAAAGAGACCCGATATTGCACCACGCGGACGCGGCTTGGCAGAAAACCAGAAGACGATGACAAATAACACCAATCCTTCGAGGAATGCCTGATAAAGCTGGCTTGGATGACGAGCAATTCCCTCTGGATCCATTGCTTTGGGAAATACCATCGCCCAGGGAACATCACTGACACGCCCCCATAATTCCTGCCCAATAAAATTACCCAGGCGACCAAAACCTAAACCGAGCGGCACAATAGGTGCGATAAAGTCCGTGAGCGCCAAAAACGGGCGATTGATTCGGTAAGCATACAGCGCCATCGCCACTAACACCCCAATCAACCCGCCATGGAATGACATTCCACCTTCCCACACGCGGAACAACCACATGGGGTCGCGCAGCCATTGGTCAAAATTATAGAAAACAACGTAGCCGAAACGACCACCGAGAATCACCCCGAAAGCACCATAGGTAATAAGATTTTCAACTTGCGAGCGATTAACCGTAGCATTGGGGGCTTTGGCGCGATGCATGGCAATTAGCCACGCACTGGCAAATGCCAGCAGATACATAATCCCGTACCAGTGGACATTAAAAGGCCCAATCGTCATATCGCCGAGGGAAAAAGGACCTATAGGGATAGTAAATGCGATGGGATCTAAATCGGGGTATTGCAGCATAAGCGGTTAAACCTGATACAGCCAATTCAATGGGCGGTGATTATGGCGCGGAAATGTGACTCGCCCAAGACATTTTTACTCATTTGCATCGGAAGCGACCGGCCGAATCAGACGGGTCAAGCCAGCTTCACGCAACTCACGCGCAATATGCTCGCGGATTAGTTCGCCATTAGACATACGCATCACTTCGGCTAACAACTGTTTGGCGCGCTCAAAAGTCACCCCGCGAATAACCGATTTGACCTTGGGCAAGTTGGTGGCATTCATCGAGAGCACATCGTAACCCATGGCCATCAGCAGTATTGCCGCACCAGGATCACCCGCCAACTCGCCGCAAATACTGACACTGATACCGGCGTCGTGCGCGGCATAGACTATATATTGGAGTGCGCGCAACACCGCCGGATGGTACGCCTGATACAGGTCGGCCACCTGCGCATTATTGCGGTCCACCGCCAGCAAATACTGCGTAAGGTCGTTACTACCGACCGACAGGAAATCGACCCGGCGCGACAACTCAGGGGCAAGATAAACTGCCGCAGGAACTTCGATCATCACCCCGATTTGCGGTTTGCGAACCCGGAATCCCTCTTCCAGCAACTCTTTATACACACGCTGGATTAACGCTTTTGACGCATCCACTTCCTGCATATTGGTAATCATCGGCAACAGGATGCGCAGATTATCCAAACCTTCACTGGCCTTGATCATGGCGCGGATTTGCGACAGGAAAATCTCGGGGTGATCAAGGGTGACACGGATGCCACGCCAACCGAGGAAGGGGTTGTCCTCTTCGATCGGAAAATAGGGCAGCGCTTTATCGCCACCAATATCCAGGGTGCGCATAGTGACGGTGTGCGGTGCGAACGCCTCCAGTTGCTCGCGGTAAATCGCCCGCTGCTCCTCTTCACTTGGAAAGCGGTCGCGCAACAAAAATGGTACCTCTGTGCGATACAAGCCTACGCCTTCTGCGCCTCGCTCCAGCGAGCGCACTACATCCGCCATCAATCCGGTGTTGACGTATAAAGGTAACCTATAACGATCTTTGGTTTCGCATGGAAGATCTTTGAGCGCCTCCAAGCCTTTTACCAGCGCCTGCTCTTCCAGGAAAATCGCCTTGTACTGCTTGCGCAATTGCGCGCCCGGATCGCAGTAAACCGTACCCTTGTAACCATCAACAATTATCGGGCGACCATCGATTTGGGTAAAAGGTAAGTCCACCGCCCCCATTACCGTTGGTATATCCATCGCCCGCGCCAAAATGGCGACGTGAGAGTTGGATGACCCCAATACCGAAACCAGGCCCGCCAGCTTTTCTTTAGGGATTTCCCCCAGCATGGACGCCGTCAGCTCTTCGCCGATCAATATGGTTTTGTCGGGATAAACCCGGGTTTTCTGGTTGGACTCTTGCAGATATTCGAGCACACGCCGCCCCAGATCGCGCAAGTCAGTTGCCCGCTCGCGTAAATAGGGGTCATTCATGCTGTTAAAAATATCTTCATGCTCGAGGATGACCTCGCTCCAGGCATAGGAGGCATTGGCACCTTTGCGGATACGCTCGACAACTTCACCGCCGAGCGATGCATCGTCAAGCATGGCCAGATAAGCGTCGAACAGCGCTTGCTCTTCGCGATTAATGCGGGTTTTTAACTGCTCACCGAGCGCTTTGATGTCCTCGCGCACAGCGGTCAAGCTGCGCAGGAAAAAGGCAATTTCCGCCTCTACATCCTTACAGGGTTGATAGCGTACCGAGCGCAAATCGGCTGAGGGGGCGATCACTACCGCTTCACCGATCGCGATACCCGACGCGCCGGACACACCGATAAATTTGGATTGGGTTGCTTTGGCGCCCGCTGGCACCACGCCACCGGTCGCCTCGGCATGGGCAATTACCCCGGCCAACTGAGCCGACATGGTGACCAGAAACGCTTCTTCACCCTCGTCAAAGCGACGCTGTTCAACTTGCTGGACGACCAACACGCCGAGCACTTTACGATGGTGGATAATCGGGACACCGAGGAAGGAGCTGTAGCGCTCTTCACCAGTTTCGGGGAAATATTGATAGCTGGGATGAGCTTCCGCATGTTCGAGGTTGATGGGCTCTTCGCGCACAACCACGCGCCCAACCAAACCTTCACCCGCCGCCAATCGCACTTTGCCGACCGCATCAGCATTTAGGCCGTCGGTCGCCATCAGCACATAGTCACCCTTGGCATCGCGCAGGTACACGGAACACACATGGGTCGCCATTACCTGCTTCACTCGCGTAACAATAATCGCCAGCGCGGTTTTCATATCGCGCGCAGCGTTTACTTCCTGAACTATGGAGCGAAGAGAATTCAGCATAGGGCGTGTTGATCAAACCTGTCGGTAAGTTACATGAGTAGAGTTATGTGAGTAGAGTTACCTGATTAGAATTACGCGAGGTAGCGCCACTTATATTATGTATTGACTAACGAACGTGCACCGCGCCCCTCAAGGTGCGCGTGAAACAATGATAGCTCTTTTAATGCACGGCGATAGACATCGCGCTTGAAGGATACAACCTTGCCCAGAGGATACCAGTAACTTACCCAGCGCCAATCATCAAACTCGGCGCGGCCGCCGTTATTGAGACTTACTTTGGCATCATCACTCAGCATGCGCAGCAAAAACCACTTTTGCTTTTGGCCAACACAGAGTGGCAGGGAGTTATGGCGCACCAGGCGATGCGGTAACCGGTAGCGCAGCCAACCGCGGGTGCAAGCCAGGATTTGCACATCATCCGGCCGCAAACCTATCTCTTCATGCAACTCCCGATAAAGCGCTTGCTCCGGTGTTTCATTGGGGTTGATGCCACCTTGCGGAAATTGCCAGGCATCCTGCCCCCCGACACGTCGGGCCCAAAGTAGCTGGCCCTGATCATTGGTCAAAATAATACCCACATTAGGGCGAAATCCGTCGGAATCTATCACGGGGGAATTATCCATATAAAAGGTTTTGCTGCGGCAGAAAACAAAACTCCAGCATTCAAAGAGCGGACATGTTCCACAAAACAGCGTTTTCCGCACTATATCAGGCTTGCCTAAACCCGCAACCCTGAATCTCGGAAATGGTTTTCGTTGAGCGAGCTTGTCGCTGCCGTTATCCTAGCGAGCTCTATTAGCGTCGCTGGCAACGACTCACTTCATCTATATAGGTAAACATAGTGGCACTGGCTATTTTTGATCTCGACAATACCCTGATTGCGGGCGACAGCGACCATCGTTGGGGCGTATTTCTGGTAGAAAAGCAATTGGTAGATGCAGAGACCTATCGCATCGCCAACGACGGTTTTTATGCAGATTACAAAAATGGCACGCTTGATATCTGCGCATACCTGCAATTTTCGCTCGCACCATTGACGCAACACAGCATGGAAAGCCTGCAAAAATTACACGCAGAATTTATGCGCGATCACATCGAACCATTGATGCTGCCCAAGGCCGAAGCCCTGCTGCAATATCATCGCGACCGGGGTGACCACCTGCTGATCATCACCGCCACCAATGGTTTTGTGACTCGCCCCATCGCCCAACGCCTGGGTGTGGACGACATTCTCGCAACCGATCCGGAAGTTGTTGATGGTGCTTATACCGGGAATTTTATCGGCGCACCTTGCTTCCAGGCTGGCAAGATCACCCATTTACACGAATGGCTCAAACACAACCAACACTCACTGGAAGGTGCCTATTTCTACAGTGATTCGATCAATGATTTGCCACTGCTGGAACAAGTGGATCATCCAGTGGTAGTGGATGCGGATGAGCGGCTCGCAGCTATCGCCCGCGAGCGCAACTGGAAAGCAATAAGCCTGCGCTAGGCAGGCTTATTGAAGTGCAAAGCGGGTTTTGTGGTTAGGCTAAATCTCTTTATGCGAGGCCTGTTTACGCCAAGTAAACGCGCGCAAATACCGCTTTCAAATAGTCAGTTTCAGGAATGGCTGGATGAATCGGATGATCCGGCCCTTGCCCGCCCTGACCAATAATCTGCACATGGCGATCCAAATGGCGGCCGGAGGCGCGCACAATTTCCAACAACGTATCCTTGCCCAAATGCATGGAACAGGATGCCGATACTAGCAGACCATCACGCCCTAACAAGCGCATCCCCAATTCATTAATGTGACGATAGGCCGCCTCGCCCGCTTTCTGGTCTTTGCGCTTTTTGATAAATGCAGGCGGATCCAGCACTACCACATCAAAGCGCTCATCGTTGGCGATCAGCTCCTTGAGCACATCAATCGCTTTACCCTGGATCGCCGCTACTCGATCAGCGACCCCGTTTAGCTGGGCATTTTCGAGCACAGCATCGGCCGCCGCTTCGGAGGCATCCACACAAAACACCTCGCTCGCACCGGCAACCGCCGCTTGCACCCCCCAACCGCCGATATAAGAGAACACATCCAGCACACGCTTGCCTTGCACATACTGCTGCAATTGCGCGCGATTCATGCGGTGGTCGTAAAACCAGCCAGTCTTTTGGCCAGCCTGCACCGGCGCCATAAAGCGAGTGCCGTTTTCTACCAATTCGACCGAATCCGGCACCTCACCATAGGCAACTTGCGTGTATTCCGGCAGCCCCTCCAATGCGCGCGCGCTATGCTCATTCGCTAATAACACGCCCTGCGGATTCAACACCTGCACCAGCGCCTCCACAATTTCATCCTTCACCAACTCCATTCCCGCACTGGCGATTTGCACCACCAGATAATCGCCAAAACGGTCGACCACCAAGCCCGGCAACAGGTCGGCATCACCGTAAATCAGGCGATAAAACGGCTCATCAAACGCCAGCTCGCGCAGCGCCAATGACTGCTTGATGCGGTGGACCAGCAAGGATTTATTGAGCGGGTACTTTTCATCGCGGCTTACCAAACGTCCGCAAATCAGGCCGTTGGGATTAATGACCGCTATACCGAGCGGCTTGCCGCCTTGGGTGGTCACCAGTGCCTGCTGCCCCATAGAAAAGGACTTAAGCGGCGACTTGGCGGTATCTACCTCGTTGCTGTAAATCCACAAATGACCCAGCTTCAAACGACGATCAGCTTGGGAGTTAAGAACAAGTACGGGCAGGCTCATGATTAGGCTCACATAGTAAAAAGTGCGCGGATTATAAGGGTTGTCCGCGCGGGGCACAGAACTAAAAACTCGTCGACGACAAAACGCGCCAGAAGGAAGAGCTAGATGACAACGGAAAAATGCTAGGAAACGCACAAATATCAGGTGTTTTGATCGCAGGAGCGCGTTTTTTGAACGCTTGGCACTTTATCATTCAAAAGATATGAGCTAACGTTAGCTGTGGCCATAAGTGCTAATAAGCTCAAGGCCTTAGCGTAGAATCTTTATGCCATTTATACCATCGAATTCAATACCAGCCGCCGCCCTATAATCATCTTACGGC
>DATIGS010000236.1:0-13268 GCA_035481425.1 Cellvibrio sp.
CTGGACGCCTATCAAGAGCGGGGCGAGCTGTTGCATTATCCTTGGGAAATTTTCCATCCGGATTCATGGTTGGCGATTTACAATGGATTTCATTCCTACCCAAAAACTTATGACAAAAATGTTGATCGCCTCAATGGGGATTATTTGCACCAGAGTTTGGCAGGGATGCGTAAATCCATTGCTGATGCAGTGGCGGGAGTGCAAAGCCACAGAGAATTTATTGCGCAGTATTGCAATGCAGAACAGCCATAGGCGAAAAAACAAATAATAAGGAGAATAACAAATGCACCTAACTGCAAACCCGCTCAACTCCATTTGTATTGTCGGTGGCGGCACAGCTGGATGGATGGCCGCCGCGCTGCTGTCGAATATCCTGAAAGGCGCTCCTACCAAAATTACGCTGATTGAATCACCAGACATAGCCACGATTGGTGTGGGTGAGGCGACTGTGCCATCGTTTATGGCGTTTTTAAGCAGTGCCAAAATTAATCCCAAAGAATTTATTGAGGCCACAGCGGGCACGTTTAAATTGGGGATACGTTTTGATAATTGGTTTAAGCAGGACCATCAGTTTTTTCATCCTTTTGGCAAAATTGGCCGCAGTATTGATGGCCATGATTTTTATCAGGTGTGGTTAAAAACCCTCGCGCAAGGCGATGAGTCGCGTTTGATGGATCACGCACCGGCAGCCATTATGGCGGAGCACGAGCGGTTTATGCTGGAGCAGCCATTGCAGCCAACACCACTCGCACATTACAACTATGCATTGCATCTGGATGCAGTAATGGCGGCGCGTTACCTGCGTAAAATCGCTACCGAAAATGGTGTTGAACGAATCGAAGCCACTATTACCCAAGTGGCGACGGATGCGCGGCAATTTATCGAAACTGTCAGCTTGTCGAATGGGCAAACTGTCGCGGCAGATTTTTTTATCGATTGCACCGGATTTAAAGGTCTGCTGATTGAAGAGACATTAAATGTCGGTTACGACAATTGGTCGAACTATTTGCCCTGTAATCGTGCGGTTGCGGTGCAAACTGAAAACATTCGGGAGCCCGCGCCTTTTACCATAGCGACGGCGCGCGCAGCAGGTTGGACTTGGAAAATTCCACTGCAACATCGCACCGGCAATGGTTATGTGTTTGCCAGCAATTATTGTTCTGATGATGAAGCTACGCAGACATTGCTGGATGCGGTGGAAGGCAAGTTGGTCAACGAGCCGCGCATTATTCCGTTTGTCACCGGTAAACGAAAAAAGATTTGGCACAATAACTGTTTGGCTTTGGGTTTGGCATCGGGTTTTTTGGAGCCGCTGGAATCCACTGCAATTCATTTGGTTTATCGCACGCTGGTGCATTTTATCCGCAACTTTCCCGATCGCGATTTTTCTCCATTGTTAGAACAGCAATGTAATGAGCAGATCGATCGGGATTATTTGGAGATTCGCGATTTTATCATCCTGCACTATTGCGCCAGCGCACGCGCTGAGACTGAATTCTGGCGCTGGTGCCAAACCATGCCGGTGCCTGCATCGCTACAGGAAAAAATCCGGCAGTTCCGCGAGCGCGGCCATGTGCATCATCACCCGGAAAATTTGTTTGGCGTAGATAGCTGGTGTTCCATTTTAGAAGGCATGAATATCCGCCCGGAAAAATATCATCCGCTAGTGGATGCCCTGGATGGGAAAAAACTGGCGCAGTCACTGCTGAAAGGCAAGCAAGCTATTTATGAATCCGTTATGCGCTTGCCAAGGCATGGTGAATTTATCCAGCAAATGTGTCGTAGCCAGAAATAATTACTCCATTCGAGTGTTTAATCGAAATCCGGCGCAGTGCAGTGTTTGTGAATAAATTCGCCGTGGGTCATCGCATTTTTACCTGCTTGTGCAAGTGACTGTTTTATTTTGTCCAGCTGCATTTTTATATCGGCGTCTTTCAAATGGTCGATACGATTGTCGGTACGCTGCGGTGTAATACCAAAACCGTGATAAATACTGAGCCAGCTGGATTTTTCAAAAGCTTCGGGTTCGTGTTGCAAAATATGGCCGCAGCTTTTGAACAGCTCTATTTTATGTTGCAAACTATCCGGAATTTTCATGGCTTGGCAATAGCGCCAAAACTCGGTGTCGGTGCGTTGCGTCAGTTTGTAATGCAAAATAATAAAATCGCGTATACGTTCCATTTCGTGTTGGTGACGGCGATTAACTTCATTGATCATTGCCGGATCAAACGACAAGTCAGGAAAAAAAGTTAGCAAGTGGGTAATGCCGGTTTGGATCAGAGAAATGCTGGTGCTTTCCAGCGGCTCCAAAAAGCCCGATGCCAAACCCAGCGCGTAACAGTTTTTATTCCACACTCGCTTGCGCCGCCCGGCTTGGAATGAAAAGGGCTTGGGCGTGGTAATCGGCTCTCCGCTGATTTTTTCTAACAATGTTTTAGTGGCTGCATCCTTATCTAAAAAGCGGCTGCTAAAAACATAGCCATTGCCCATACGGTGTTGCAGCGGGATTTGCCACATCCAGCCTGCATCCAGTGCGCGCACACGCGTATAAGGTGTAGGTTCTCCGCTATTTTTACATTGCACGGCAACGGCAGAATCGCACAGCAGCCAATCCTGCCAGTCTTCATAGCCGGTTTTTAAAGTCTCTTCAATCAGCAAACCTTTAAAGCCGGTACAATCGATAAACATATCGCCTTCCACAATTTGGCCGTTGGCGAGCAATACCGACGCAATAAATCCATCCGCTTCGCGCTGGTTAACACGCTCCACTTTTTCATCGATATGAATTACGCCGCGACTCAGCGCCAGCTCACGCAATACCTTGGCATACAGCGACGCGTCAAAATGATAGGCGTAGGAAAAATCGGCCAGAGGATTGTTGGATGTTTCCAGTGGCTGGGCAAAATGATTGTGCGCCGCAAGTTGGCAGGCGATGGAATAATCGCGCAGATTTTCTGCCGCATTATTTTTTTGCAGGCGATAAAAATAATGCTGGAATTCAACCCCGTTAAAATCGATTCCGTAATCCGCAAACGGATGAAAAAATTGATCGCCCGGCAGGCGCCAATCTTCAAATTGAATGCCCAGTTTAAAGCTGGCACGCGTGGCGCGGATAAATTCCAATTCATCCAGCCCGATGCTGTGATTAAACGCGAGAATGCTGGGGATGGTCGCCTCACCTACTCCCACAGTGCCAATGATAGTGGACTCGATCAGGGTAATATCGAGTTGCCTGCCCATCGCAAAACGCGACAGGCTGGCAGCGGCCATCCATCCGGCAGTACCACCGCCGACGATCACGATTTTTTTAATAGGGCCGTGGTTGTTAATGGAATCGAGCGACATAAATAAACGTACCTGTTATGTGAATTTTATAAACCGGCAGTTGTGCCGGGTGTACGCAAACCATAGCCGGAATTTATACGGGGTTCGCGCAGTTCGGTCAATCAATTCGCGCGGGAATATAGCCTGTGATGCATTGTTGCCCGTGGCAGCGGTGTGTGACAATGACGGATATTTTTTAAAAAAACAGTGGGTGTTTTTCCAACGGGCTTGATGCTGGTTCAATGCAAAAATGCCAGACGTGTTTAGCAGAGTTTTGAAAAGAGTTGCTATGAAAAAAATTGTTGTTGTAGGTGGTGGTACTGCCGGATGGATGAGCGCGTTAGTGATGGCGCGCGAATGGATGAAAAAAGGCGTGAGCGTCAGCCTGTTGGAATCGCCCGAAGTCGGCATTATCGGTGTCGGCGAAGGATCTACGCCAGCGTTGAAATTATTTTTTGATGCACTGGATATCAAAGAAAAAGAATGGATGCCCGCCTGTAATGCGACTTATAAATGCGGCATCACCTTTGAGAACTGGTCTACCAAGCCAGGTTACGAGCAATACTTCCATCCGTTTTCGGCGGCACTGGATCGCCAGAGTTTGCCGATTTTTATGCACAATGTGCAGGCCCGTTTGCGCGGCGCCGATGTGCATGCACACCCCGACCGGTTTTTTATTTCGGCGCGTATTGCGCGGCAATGCCTTGCGCCGGTAGCGCCGGAAAACTTTCCGTTTGATGTGCATTATGGTTATCACTTTGATGCAGTTTTGTTGGGGCAATTTTTGCGCAGCAAAGCAATTGAACGAGGTGTGCAGCATCACTACGGCCATGTAGCGGAAGTGAAACAACATGAGTCGGGCGATATTGCTGCGCTGGTACTGGCCGATGGCGAATTGGTCGAAGCGGATTTTTTTGTGGACTGCACCGGTTTTTCCGGCCTCTTGTTGCAACAAACATTAAAGACGCCGTTTGTCAGCTACAGCAATAATTTGCTCAATGATGCAGCGGTGGCTATGCCATCTGCAATTGATGAAAAAATTCCCGCGCAAACTATCTCGACCGCACTGAAGCATGGTTGGGCGTGGAAAATCCCGCTCACTAATCGCTTTGGCAATGGCTATGTTTACAGCTCGGCATTTTGCTCGAAGGATGAAGCCGAGCATGAATTGCGCGAGCGCTTGGGCTTGTTGGATGCCGACGTGCCTGTGCGTCATTTGAAAATGAAAATTGGGCGGGTGCAGGAGCACTGGGTCAAGAATTGTCTGGCGGTTGGTTTGGCGCAGGGATTTATCGAGCCATTGGAAGCCACCGCGCTATTTCTGGTGCAGCAAACGGTGGCTGTGTTCACCGAATATTTTTCCAGGGGCGAATTTACTGATCGCTATCGTCATGAATTTAACCAACGCATCAACGGCCATTTTGATGGAGTGCGCGATTATATTGTCACTCACTATAAAACCAGTTCACGCACCGATACTGAATACTGGCGCGCGAACACGGCAGATCAACAAGATATATCGCCAGTGATGCGCGAATTGTATAGCGCCTGGTTTGCCGGAAAGGATTTGGCGACGGAAGTGGCGCGCTTGAATATTGGTGCTTATTATCCGGCGCCGTCCTGGTATTGTATTTTTAGCGGGATGGGGATTTTGCCGGACGCAGCACAGGTGCGCGCACCCAGCGCAGATGAAGCGCGTTTTGATTTGAAAGCGCTCGATGAATTTTTGCGCCGCTGCACGCTGAATTTTTCCGATCATCGCGCCGTATTGAATAATTTGGCGAGCGCCAGGCGCGAATAAAAATAATTAAAAAATAAAAATCCACGCGAAAAATTGCGCAATAAAAAAACCCGCCGAAGCGGGTTTTTTTATTAATTCATCCTGGCAAGCGATGAATTAGAACTTGGCGCGAATACCCAAAGTGGTACGAGCTTCGTAAATGTTTTGGTCGACCACTACGTCGGTCCATTGCATGTAAGATTCTTCGTACTCTTCGGTCAGGTTGGTGCCTTGCAAGTAAACGGTAACGTAGTCGTTAACGTCGTAGCTTACCGATGCATCAACATAGGCCGTTGGTGCTGACCACATGGCCGATGGGTTGCCATCGATCCACTGGCGGCTCATGAAACGCTCGCTGCGATAGTTGTAGGCAATACGCGCTTGCCATTGATCGTACTCGTACCACAGAACCGCGTTGACCTGGTGCTTGGAGTTGTCCTGCACTGGCATAGTCGCGCCGTAGAAGTCTTTCTGGCTGCCCTGACCTTCGGTGTAGGTGTAGTTCAGGGTAGTACCCAAGCCACTCCATGCACCTGGCAGGAAGTCGTAACCTTGTTGGTAGGCAACTTCCCAACCCTTCATGACGTTACCGGTGGTGTTTTCTACCACGGTCAGGTCGATCTGGTTTGGATTGCGGAGTACACCATCAGAATCAGGCACTGGATCGATTTTGGTGCTGTTGTTAGCAATACCGGTTTCCAGGTCGACACGGAAGGCGCCAATGCTAACCATGCCGCTGTCGGTGAAGTACCACTCGAACGATGCGTCATAGTTTTGTGAACGCCATGGGTCCATGTACGGGTTGCCGTATTCAGACGCGCTGACCGATTTGAACACATTGTTGGTTGAATCGTAGTTGGTGGTGTACACACGGCCGCGACCCAAGAGGTTGGCATCCATTTGCTGCATGGTTTTGGTGTAGGCCAGACGCAGTTTGGTGCTATCCGAAGTATCAAACGCGATGTTCATGCGCGGCAGGAAGTCGTTGTACTTACGGTCAATCTCATTGCTACCGGTGATGGTGCGCGGGGTGCCATCGAGGGTCGGGTAAGTTACGCCGTCAACCACGGTGGTATAGGTGAAATCGCGATCGTACTTGGTGATAGCCAGGTCAGTTTCGATGTATTGCAAACCGACGTTGGCTTGGTACGGCAGGCCGGCTTCACCTTCAAGTGAGGCTTGTACATAGAAGGTTTGGGTCTGTTCATCAACGATGTAACTCTCCGCACCATCTTTTACGCGCACGTTGCCAGGGTAAAGTTTCTCCTGGAAGGCAAGGTTATTTTTCATCGCATTGGTGTCGATGAAGTAATAGCTATTGCCATCGCTTGCCGGGCCGAAATCGCTGATCGAGGTAATCAAGCCCATGTTCTGCAAGTCGGTGAAGGAGAAGGTTTGTGCGATTGTCTCGCCGCCTTTCACGCCTTCAAGGCCGGAGTCTCTCCACTTGGAGTACACGGTGACGTCATTGCCGTTGGCATCTTTCACTACGAATGGGGCAACGTAATCGTATTGGTCGCGCACTACTTCGCGGTCAGCAAAACGGTAGCCGAAGTCGAATTTCACACCGTCCTGGAAGTCGTAGGTGCCATCGACACGGAATACATCCAGGGTCGATTCTTCATCGCGGTTTTGGTCAGCAAAGCTGGATACCAGGCCATAGCTATTGATGTCCTGGCCGAACCCTTCAGGGTACGCAAAGCTTGGGTGCTCGCCAGAGAAGTCGGCAACTACAGGTACGCGCTCAGGGCCATAACCATTCGGGTTAACCGGTGCTTTTACGCCGCCAACATTGGTGCTCAGGCCATGCTGGGCACCGCTGGTGATGAAGGCATCGGCAAAGTTACGGGTGTAATCATTGGTCGCATTGCCGTGGATATAACGCACGGAACCGCTGAGGTTATCAGTCACTTCCACCTTGGCTTGCAAGTTGAAATTGAGCGATTCGCGGTCAGCCATTTGGGTTTCGCTCTTGGCCAATACACGCACTACATCCAGATTGGTGATATCGGCGGTGTAGAAATCTTTACCGTTACCGCCCACTGCTGCACCGTGGTTAACCAGATTTGCTTCTGGGTTGGCAGAAATCCAGTCGTATGAACTCCAGGCGTTGTCGGCGATCAGGCCGTTTACATAGTCGCCTTGTTCCATCTTGGTGTAGAACACATCGGCAAGAAGCTCGACGCGATCAGACGCCTGGAACTGTACGGTACCGGAAATACCGGTACGCTCACGTTCGGTTGTCTTATTGGTTGCACCGTAGTCGATAGTGCCGAACAGTACATCGTTGGTGTCGCCATCGCCGGTCAGGTCAGCGGCGGTACCACGGCCTGGCCAATCGCCATTCTCGTTGTAACCACGGTACCAGCCGTCGCTGTACATACCATAACGGTAGTTAGCCAGGGTTGCCTTGGAGTTGGTGAGGGTCAGGATTGCACCGAAGTTATCGCCATTGTTGAAGCCAGCGAAGCCGGCTACTTTATGGCCAGTTTCATCATCGGTGTAACTGCCTTGTGAGCCTTCCGCTGAGCCAGCGAAAGTCCAGCCATCGGTCAGGTCAAATGGACGACGGCTTTGCATGTCGATGGTACCGGCAACACCGGCAGCCAGGGTTGATGCCTGGGAAGATTTGATTACATCCACGCGCGACAGCAATTCGGCGGGAATGTCAGTTAATTCTGGTTGGGTAGTGGTGATCGAACTGGCGCTGAGGTATTGCTCGCCATTCAACAGCACACTTACTTGCGGCATGCCGCGCACGTTCACCTGGGCGCCTTCACCCGCGCTGCGGCGGATCTGCACACCGGGTACGCGCTGTAGGGAGTCTGCAATGGTGGTGTCAGGTAATTTGCCGATATCTTCCGCACTGATGGCGTCGACCACAGAACCTGCATCGCGCTTCACGCTAACGGAGTTAGCCAGAGACGCGCGGATACCGGTAACGACGACTTCTTCAACATCACTGCTCTGGGCATAAGCCCCGGCGGCCATACAGGTTGCGATCATTGTCGACAGCAATGTCTTACTAAAACGAACAGAACTTTTCATGTGTGTCCTCTAGTTTTGACTTCTTATGTAAATAAATTGTGATGACGGTTTATGCGCCATCGGATCTCGCATCAGGGCCAAATAGTCATGTCTACCAGCTCTACGAGGTGGCGGAATCCTATGTGTAAACGTTTACATTTTCAAACAGTTTGTGTAACAAAAAAGGGCGAAAAATTAGCTTTTATTAGTCAAAAGCCAATTTTGTGCTTTATTTTGGGGCGTGGGTTTGTCGTCAAAATTTAATATATCTATATGATTATTAAATGTTTTTTTGTGATGCGCTGACGGCGGATATTTTTTTATCCGCGGTGGACGGCTTTTTTGTTATGCAGTGTTACCAGTGTAAAAGTTTTGTAAACGATTACCTGTGTTACCAAAGGTGACGGAAAAAATTGCTGTGGCTGGGTGTTTTGTGGGCAAAAAAACGGCAAGGGCCGAAGCGCTTGCCGTTTTAATGTGAGCGGGGCGTGGTGGTTATTGCTGGCAGAGCTGGATCGCTTTCTTGGCCTGGCTCGACAATTCAGCTTGCAGCCCGGGCTCCAGGCGCAGTTGTTTGGCCAGCTCCTGCAAATAGGCGCGCTCCATAAAGTTTTCTTCATCAACCGCAAGGATGCTGGCCAGATACATCTCCGCTGCTATCTCCGGAGTGGTGGCTACGGCGGCAATCGCGGCCGGATCGAGCGGTTTTTTCAGCTCCAGGTCAACCCAGCCGAGCAGGTGCGGGTCTTGGGTCAATTTGCCAATTTCACCATCGATTAACTGGCGTTCGCGATCGTCCACATGACCATCGGCTTTGGCCGCCGCAATCAGCGCGATCAAAATGGCGCGGCTGTGCTGCTCTGCCTGCGCGGGTGGGATGCGATCAATAGTTTGCGGTTCGGCGGCAGCGGCACCTTGCTGCGCTTGCCAATTGCCATAGGCTTTGTAAGCGAGGGCGCCCAGCGCTGCCAAGCCACCATAAGTGAGCACAGTGCCGCCCATTTTGCGGCCTTGTTTGCTGCCGAGCAGCAGGCCCAATGCACCGCCAGCGAGGGCTGCACCGCCTTTACCCGAGAGCATACCGCTCAGGTTGCCGAGCAGTGACGAGCTGTCTGCCGATGGTTTGGTTGTTTGTTGCCAGCTGCCGTTTTGCGGAGTACCGCCTTTGTTTTGCAGCAGGTCAGTGCCCGCTTTCAATAATTGATTTAATAGGTTGGTGGTGCTCATGTGGATGTCCTTTGTGGTATTTGTCTCGCGTAGTTACAGTGTTCATTCATGGGGTTTGTGCTGTTTAAAAGCAAGCCGATAAAGGGTTAAGTTTAGTGAATAGCAAGTGGCGAATGGTTCCATAACTCGTCCATAACAACCCTGCCCCTGGGTGTAGAATGCCGCCTCCAATAGTCGGGATGCGGGCCTCCCCCTTTAATTTTCGAGTGTCGCCTCAACTTCATAGTCCTGTCTTTACTCCAAAGTGCTGCTTTCCTTTTCCAGGGTGCCGCTTTCCTTTCCAGAGCGCCGTTTGTTATGACTCCTGCAGAACCTGCTCCTGTAGCGGATAAAAAATTGATTCCCACCAATATCATCACCGGCTTTTTAGGTGTGGGTAAAACCACCGCGATTACCCATCTGCTCAAAACCAAGCCGGAACACGAAGTCTGGTCGGTGCTGGTGAATGAATTCGGCGAAATTGGTATCGATGGTGCGCTGCTGAAAAACACCAATGCCCATGTGCGCGAGGTGCCGGGTGGATGTATCTGTTGCGTGGCGGGTTTGCCGATGAAAATCGCGCTCAATATGCTGATCGCCAAAACCAGGCCCGACCGCATCATCATTGAGCCGACCGGGCTGGGGCACCCCGAGGAGATTATCAATACGCTCACCGGCGAGTACTACGATACGGTGCTGGATTTGCGTGCGACTATCACTCTGGTAGACCCGCGGAAACTGGCGGATCAGCGCTATGCCGACAATGCCAACTTCAAGGACCAAATCGCCGTCGCCGATGTATTGGTTGCCAACAAAACCGATCTGTCCACGCCTGCCGATCGCGCCCATTTTGACGCGCTGGTGGCGAGTTTTGATCCGCCCAAACAAGCCGCGCATGCGGTCGAGCAAGGCCAACTGGAACTGGCGTGGCTGGATTATCCGCGCAGTGCGCATCAGCTCACCAGCCCACAGCATCATGCCGGCCAGCGCAATAACCGCCTGAGTCCACAGCGCGAACTCTATAACGCTGCGGTGCAATTGCCGGAGGGGCAGGAATATGTGCGTCGCGAAAATCAGGGGCAGGGCTTTTATTCATGCGGCTGGCTGTTCCAGCCAGCGATCCGCTTTGATTTCAATCAACTCTTCGGCTGGATGACGGGATTGAATCTGGTGCGCGCCAAAGCGGTGATGAATACTGATCAGGGGGTGTACATGTTCAATGCGGAAAATGGCGTGCTCAGTGTCAACCCGCTAATGATGGGCGACCCGGCGGACGGTGAACCAGAGCTGCTCGATAGCCGTATTGAATTGATAAATGATGGGCCCATGGCCTTGGATGGTTTGGAAAGCGAACTTTTTGGCTGCCGTTTGTCCACTTGAGAACGAGTGCGAGTTTGTGGTGCACAAAATGCCGGGCGGGGTTCCGGCTGACGCAGGAAATCTCAACGACTTAACGGTATTGGGCTAAGGTTAAGGGTAGAGTTCTCACCGAACACTCACAAAGATAAAACCTTGTTAGGGGTAAAAACATGATGTTACTGCTCTCACTATTGGCGATAGGAATCTTGGTCGCTGTATTAACTTACCATCAGGTAGCGCTGATCGCCTCGTCATGCATAGTGATTCTCGCGTGGCTCGGGCTGGGGTTATTGGTAACCCCGCATATGCTATCGCTGTGGTTGGTAGTGCCTTTTGTCGCTATTTTGATAGTGCTCAATGTTGGTGTTGTACGCCGCGCGCTGCTCACCAAACCCGTGTTTGCGATGCTAAAAAAATCCATGCCGCCAATCAGTTCTACTGAGCGCGATGCACTGGAAGCCGGGACTACCTGGTGGGAAAAAGAACTGTTTAGCGGTAATCCGGACTGGAACGAATTCGCGCAAATCAGCCTGCCACAATTGACTGCCGAGGAGCAGTCGTTTTTGGACAATGAAGTTAACGAGCTCTGCGAATTGCTGGACGAGTGGGACATCCAGAATAACCGCAAAGACTTGTCTCCCGAAGCCTGGCAGTATCTGAAAGACAAAAACTTCTTTGGCCTGATTATCCCCAAGGAATACGGCGGGCGCGATTTCAGCCCCCATGCGCAAAGCCGCATTATGAGCAAAATTGCCAGCCGTTCAGGCACCGCGGCAGTGACTGCGATGGTGCCCAACTCCCTCGGCCCGGGTGAATTGCTGGTGAAATACGGCACTGAAGAGCAGCGCCAGCGCTGGTTGCCGGGTTTGGCGAACGGCACCGAAATCCCCTGTTTTGGTTTGACTGGCCCGGAGGCCGGTTCTGATGCCGGTTCGATCCCGGACACGGGTATCGTCTGCAAAGGGATGCATGAAGGTAAAGAAGTTATCGGCCTGAAGCTGACCTTTAGCAAGCGCTGGATCACCCTTGCACCTGTTGCGACGGTAGTTGGCTTGGCATTCAAGGTATATGACCCGGAAGGGTTGCTGGGCGATGCCAGCAAAAAAGAGTATGGCATTACCTGTGCGCTGATTCCGGCCAATCATCCCGGAGTTGAAATCGGCCAACGCCACAATCCCGGCTCGCCCTTTATGAATGGGCCGATTTTCGGTACGGACGTGTTTATCCCGGTCGACTGGATTATTGGCGGCGCCGCTATGGCCGGTAAAGGTTGGCGCATGCTGATTGAATGTCTCGGCGCAGGGCGCGGTGTGTCATTGCCCGCCTTGTCCACCGCCAGCGGCGAGATGAACTATCGCATGGTTGGTGCTTATGCGCGCATTCGTCGCCAATTCAATATGGAAGTCGGTAAGTTTGAAGGTGTGCAGGAAGCCACGGCGGAAATCGCGGCAACTGGATATACGCTTGAAGCTATGCGCCAATTTGTTACCAAGGGGCTGGAGACCGGTGCGCCCTCGGTAATGACTGCTATGGCGAAATACCACGCAACTGAATTGATGCGCAAATCGGTCGAACACTCAATGGATGTGGTAGGTGGTCGCGCCATCCAAAAAGGTCCGCGCAATTTTCTGGTGGCTTCTTATCATTCAGTACCTGTTGCCATCACCGTGGAAGGCGCGAATATTTTAACCCGCTCGCTAATGATTTTTGGCCAGGGCGCCATGCGTTGCCATCCATTCCTGTTTGAAGAAATGCTGACATTGCAAATGGATGATTCAGCCGAAGGGCTGAAACAATTCGACAAGCTATTTTCCCGTCATTTGGGACACATCTTTAGTAATTTGCTACATACCAAATTACTTGGTTTCCTCGGTGGCCGTACCAGCAGCGTGCCTGCCAATGCTGATGCGTTCAGCAAACGCTGGTATCAGCGCATCAATTTAATGAGTGCGGCTTTGGCAACCATGTCGGATATCGCACTGGGTGTTTTGGGCGGCAATTTAAAACGTCGCGAGCTTTTGTCAGCGCGTTTAGGCGATGTACACAGCCAATTGTTTATCGCCAGCTCCATCCTGAAATTCCACTCCGCGCACCCGCGCACCCGCGCAGAAGACGCCCATGCTGAATACGCATTGACGCGCGCGCTGTTTATCGCACAGGAAGCGCTGCGCGATTTCTCCGACAACTTCCCACTGAAGTGGCTCGCCAAAATGATTCGCTTTGTGGCCATGCCTTGCGGAAAAATCGTGAACAAACCCAGCGATGATTTAATTCGCGAACTGGGCGATCTGATAATGGAGGAAAACCCGGTCCGCCAATTGCTCGGGCAATACCTCTACGTCAGCCACGACCCCCAGGATGCCATGGGGCGCGTAGAAAGCACTTACCAATTATTGTTAGCGCTGGGGCCGGTGTGGCAAGCGTTTTCCAAAGCAAAAAATAGCGGCAAAATCTCCGGTGCAACTACGGAAGAGTTAGCTAAAGATGCTGCAGCAAAAAATATCATCCAGCCGCAGGACGTTGCCCGTATCGTGGAATACGATGCCCGCCGCTTCGATTGTCTGCTAACGGA
>DATIGS010000237.1:0-3382 GCA_035481425.1 Cellvibrio sp.
AAAGCGGTAGATAAAAACATGGAGATAAGCAGTATTTATCTGGAACAAAAATCCGGCGGAAAAAGCGGTGACTGGCAAAAGGAGCACACGCATGATTAAAGTGTGTTTTTTTGCTGACTTACGCGAGCGCTTAGGTTGTGCTGAACTGTTTGTCCAGGATTTTTCAGGCGAAAACATTAACCAGCTTAAAACGTTTATTGTCAAACAACACCCTCACTGGGAGAAAATATTTTTAGAAAAAAAGTTACTAATAGCCGTTAATCATGCCATGGCCAGCAATGACACCGCCATTGTGGCTGGTGATGAAGTTGCTTTTTTTCCGCCTGTGACAGGTGGATAGGAAGGGTATACATGAGTAATGTAGTGCGTGTACAAATGGAGAACTTCGATTTAAACAAGGAATACAACCGGTTAATTACTAAAAATTCCACTTGCGGTGCAGTCTTATTGTTTAGCGGTCTGGTCCGCGATTTTATTCCACCACAACAGCTGGTTAGTCTTGAATTGGAACACTACCCACTCATGACGGAAACTATGCTGGAAAATCTCAGTATGCAAGCAAGCGTACGTTGGGAGTTGCAGCGCACAACAATAATACACCGCACCGGCAAACTCCTGCCAGGTGACCAAATAGTGCTGGTGGGCGTATCCAGCGCGCATCGTACTGATGCCTTTGAAGCTGCTCAATTCATCATGGATAAACTCAAAACCAGTGCCCCTTTTTGGAAAAAAGAAACCTTGAAGCCTAATCCGGATAGCAAACCGGAATCCTATTGGGTTTCAGCCAAAGACAGTGACGAGCAACTCGCCCGGCGCTGGTAAACGTATTATCCCCTAGATTACCCACCCACCCTAACCGACATTCAATCGCTGGACGGGTTTCGAACGTTGCTTTTAACTATGAATATAAAACACATTTGTTATCTATTTTCGGCGCTGATGTTGTTAACTAGCAACGGCACACTATCTGACGATAAAGTTCAACAAATTGTCAGTATGGCAAGGGATTACTGCGGCTCATGCCATTCAATGCCAAACCCTAATGTGGCCCCCAAAAAAAGTTGGCCACGAATAATAGAAACCATGAATGAAATTGCCTTAAAGAAATATGGGAAGGCAATCATAGACGCTAATCAAACGCGGGATATTACGGCATTCTATTATGGCACTGCACCTGAAAATTTGCCCGCCCTGCCTTACAACAAACCGTCAGACAGGCTGACATTCAAACAGCATGTAGTTGGCGCAACTCAAGATATGCCCCTTATCACCAATATCAAACTGGCAGCTATTAATGGCAGTAAGAATCCCGATTTTATAGTAAGTGATATGAGCAATAATGCGGTATTTTTACTATCAAAAGAGAATGGAAAATGGAACGAGAAAAAAATTGCAGACATCAGCACATCGGTTTACGCCGACATTATTGATTATGATGGTGATCTTGATAAAGATATGCTTATTGGAGATATTGGCGTTCTTCCGTATACCGATAAACAGGTAGGGAAAGTTTTTCTACTTAGAAAACAAAAAGGCGGAACATTTTCCAAAGAAATGCTTATGGATGGCATAGGCCGTATTGCAGAAGTCAGAGCCATCGACGTAGATAACGATGGCGATCTTGACATAATAGTTGCAGCCTTTGGAGGTGGAGATAGCGGTGAAATATTCTGGTTAGAAAATCAGGGTAACAACAAGCATACAAGACGAAGCCTATTAAAAGTGACCGGTGCACTTAACATAATTCCTTGGGATATAAACAACGATGGGCACATGGATTTCATTAGCCTCATCTCTCAAGAGCATGAATTATTTATGGCTTTTATTAATCAAGGAAACAAACAATTTACTCAACGTGTGCTCGCACGCGGCCCCCACCCCATGTTTGGCTCCACCAGTATGCGTTTACTTGATTTGGATTTGGATGGCGATACCGACGTATTGTTTACCAATGGCGATGCTTACGACACCCAAAATGATTTAAAACCTTATCACGGCGTTCAGTGGTTAGAAAACCTTGATGGTAAAACATTTAGATACCGCGATATAGGCAGGTTTTATGGAGCAGCCTTGGCACTAGCCGGCGACATGGATAATGACGGCGATTTGGATGTAGTGGCCGGCAGCTTTATGAATGATTGGAATGATCCAAAACGACAAAGCATGGTTTGGTTTGAAAATGACGGCAAGCAGAACTTTATTCAACACGACCTTATCGCCAAACCAGCGAGTATTGCATCATTTGAATTATCTGATGTTACCGGAGACGGATATCTGGATATTATTGCCGGTAGCCTTAGGTTGGATCTTTTATTTAAAATGAATAACGCAGACGATAAAAGTAAAGACGCAGAGCCAAGCCCCACCCCAAGAGTTGTGATCCTTGAAAATATGGGGAGAAAATAACAAGGCAGGCACCAAAAACCAGCCTCACCCCAAAAACATTTTTCCTCCGGCAACCAACAATACCAATGCCATCACTTGCCGAATAACAGTAGCACTAAAACGTTTGCTGCCACATTCCGCACCCAACCAGCCACCCAATATGGCGGCAACTGCCCAATAGCCAATGCCCTCTGGCAATACCGGATGCATGGACATGACCCCTAGCAAGCCCGCTACGGAATTTACCAAAATAAATACTGCGGCTACACCCGAGATTACGCGAGTTTCACCCCAACGCAGAAATAACAATAGAGGGCTCAGGAAAATTCCCCCGCCGACACCGACTAACCCCGACAAGAACCCAATAATTAACCCCGCACACATTAACAACCATTTTTTTGGTGCCTGTATTGTTTGGGTAGGCGCTTTTTTAGCAGTTAGAAACGAATGTAATGCCGCATAAATTAATACAGCACCCAGAATAGGTTTGTAATAATCACCTGGAAGCGTTAGTCCGCCACCGAGATAAGCGCAGGGAATAGAGGTGATAATTAATGGCCACAGCAGCGACCAGGAAAATGCATCAGTGCGAATATATTTAGTACTGGCGATAGTGGCGACTAAAATATTTAACGCAAGTGCGGCCGGTTTCAAACTTTCCGGGGCGAGCCCCGCAAGCGCCATAATTGCAATATAGCCAGAGGCACCCGCATGTCCCACTGAAGAATACAAGACGGCCGCAAAAAAAATACCGCAAGCAATTAACAGCGATAGTAAATCCAAAAAAACCTCACCGTAATTAGCGAATAAAGCTATCGAAAGGGATAACTGTGACCATTTCACCTGGCAGTACTGTCCCCCGCTCTGCCTCCAGGCGAATATAACAATTAGCCTTTGCCATACTGCTTAACACGCCAGAGCTTTGCGAACCGGCGCTAACGACAGTATTCACACCTTGCTCACTCGCTAAAACTCCACGCTGAAAATCCATTCGCCC
>DATIGS010000238.1:0-2231 GCA_035481425.1 Cellvibrio sp.
CGCATTGCAACATTGCACACGCTGAAAAAATTCAATGTAACCAATATTGGCGATCTGGTTTTTGTAGCACTCAAAGATAAAAACCAAGCGGTGCGCATGGCGGCACTTGCGTTGGTGCCGGAATTAGACCTGCCCGTGAACCAAGTCGTTGAGATGCACAGCGTGTTACTCAAAAACGGCACCACTGGCGAACAACAAGCGGCACTGCTTTCGCTTGCCAACGTAAAAGCGCCCGAAGCTGAAACCGTATTTTCCGAGCAAATGGCGCTATTACTGGAAGGAAAAATCGCACCGGAAGTACAACTGGAATTAATCACGGCCGTTGAAAAAATCGATAAGCCGGAATTTAAACAATTACTCGCAACCTATGAAAGCAAAAAAGACCCAAATAATCCGTTGGATGTTTATCGCGAATCCATTTACGGTGGCGATGCCGAAAAAGGCGTTGCCCTATTCCGCTACAGCAACTCCACCCAATGCGTGCGTTGCCACATGGTTGGAACTCGCGGCAATAAAGTGGGCCCGGATCTCACCACGATCGCCACACGCATAACACCAGAGCAAATGCTGGAAGCGCTGGTTGCACCGGCAGCACGAATCGCTCCGGGTTTTGGCCGCGTCACGGTGGTTAAGAAAACCGGCGAACGCATCGAGGGATCATTTGACGCTGAGACCAAAAATGACGTTACCATTACCACCAACAGTACAACCCAAACGATTGCGCGCAACGACATTGAAAAACTGGAATTCGGCGGGATTTCACCTATGCCACCAATGGGGCTGGGTTTAACCAAAGCGGAGTTGCGTGATTTGGTCGCCTACCTCGCAACGCTCAAAGCGGAAGTACACGAAGGACATTAATCAATCATAAATGCGATGTTTTTTACGGCAAAAAGACCTCAAGCTGAGGTCTTTTTGCTTTTGTAAATTCAAGCAATGTTTTACCATTTCGATCCATTGAGTACCCCCTCCCGTCGTGAATCACACCATGCAAGAATTTTATAATAAAGCGCTTGTCAGCTTTTTGTGTTTGCTACTAGCAAGTGCGCTCTTTGCTTATGTATGTGTGGACAAAACCTTTCTGCGTGTTTCACTCCTGCCGAACCCTGATGAACAATATGAGTGGCACTCAGAAACGCATATTGATACCTACGAAGGCGGCAACTCCAGCCTGTCACTTACCGACGATGTCTTTAGTCTGAATTTTAATTTCACTGTCGGGCAACAAGCACAATATCCGTTTGCCGCCATCAACATGACATTTGGCAAAAACGGGATAGACCCAACGTTTATTGACTTGACTGCATTTGACACAATTACCTTTAACAGCAAATGTTCCCGCGCAAACACACTCACCTTCACCCTTGTCACCTTTGATGAACAAGTGTCAAAACCGAATGACTATTTAAGTTATCGCGCGCCCGCCACTTTTTTTGCTTGTACGTCGCAGTGGCAGACGGTTGCGGTGGATTTGACGCGGCTCGAAAGTCCGCAATGGTGGTTCGATATGTTCAAGGTCGATTTATCGCGCAAAGCCTACACACTCGACAAGGTCGCAAGAATTAATATTGGCAGCAGTCCGCAAAGCCCGAAAGATGTGGATACCAATGTCCAGCTCAGCGAAATAACCCTGATCGGCCATAACTGGTTTTATCTTTACCTGCTGGGGATTTCACTGTTCATCGTTTGGGGAGCTTATGGATTGTGGCTATTCCGGCAACACACCCGCGCACTAGTGAATGAATTACAGGATAAAATCCAGCGCGACCGCCCGCTGGTTGCCTATCAACAAATTTCTGTCGAGCCGCTTAGGGACAAAGACCGCAGTACCATCCTGCATTTTATGGCGACCCAATACGCCAATGCCGATTTAAACCTGGAAGCTATGGCCAGCGAGATTGGTGTCAGCCGCACTAAAATTAACGACATCCTGAAATCCGAACTGGGCTTTACCTTTACCGGTTATTTGAACAAGTTGCGCCTAACCGAAGCAGCACGCCTGTTAGCGCAAGTGGACGAGGCAAACATCGCCGAGATCGCCTATTCGGTGGGATATAAAAACGTGTCTTACTTCAACAAATTATTCAAAGAAGAATATCGCTGCACGCCCAAAACTTACAAAAGCCTGTGTGACAAAACTGCTACGACCGACCCGCAATAATCCAGCCCACTTCAACTTAATGTAAAAAAACTACCACTATTTGCAAAGTGGTAATGTTTTTAGCGCAAGC
>DATIGS010000239.1:0-1610 GCA_035481425.1 Cellvibrio sp.
TGCAGAGACATCTCGTTATAGGTGTTATCAGCCTGCATCAAAATAAATTGATTATCGGCCTCGCTAAGTGGTTCGGTTTGTCTCAACATATCCAACTGCGTTCCCGCATTTGGATCTCCTCTTCGCTCACTGATATAAGCAAATTTATATGCAGCCAATCTCCATTCGTGTCGCCCTTTATAATCGCGAATCGATCTTAGCTGCATCAGTTCGCTCAGTTCATTGAGCGTGGATGAGTAACCCAAAACAGACGCGGCATAAAAATGCTTTTCTGCTGCGTCGAACTTTTCAACCGGGTCGACATCCTGGGACAACGATCGTTCTTCTTTCGCCAATGCCAAAATGCGATTTGCCAATACCAAATGCGCTTTTGGATCATTCTGGTTTGCCAGTGCAAGCAAGGTTTCCGGATCCATGGCTTCATAGCCAAGCGTGAAGCGACCATCGACATCATAGCCGCGCGCATCACCCCATTCGTACATTGCGACCATCTCTTCCGGTTTAAGTTGAAAATACGGATTATCCAATGGCGATTGAGATGAAGTGGTCTCACTTTCCTCGCTACGAATTTCGCTTTCGACAACTGTTTTTTTAACATCCGTCACCACAACTGTTGCCGGCGAATTGTTATCGCCAGCAACAGCTATTTTCGGTGATTCACTATCTTCAACTAATACGAGTGCGGCGATCAAAACCCCGCCCGCTGCACACAGAATCAATATTCCTTTTTTCATTTGTATTACATCCAGCAAATTAATTTCTTACACGAACCCAGCGCTCAACCTTGGTACGCCAGAATGCGTCCGGCGTTAACACTTCAATTAGCAGGCACGGTAAAAAGCTCAGTGTGAGCACCATGGAAGCTAACAAACCAAACAGCACCACTATGCCCACACCGCGATACAACTCCGTGCCTGCGCCCGGAATTAATACCAGGGGCGCAAGGCCAAATACGGTAGTCGCGGTAGACATAAGAATTGGACGCAAACGCGAGGCAACCGCTGCTTGCACTGCAGCGCTAATAGGCATGTGCAGTTCATGCAAATTGCGCCGGGTTTGTTCGACTATAAGAATGGGATTGTTGATGACCGTACCGAGCAAAATAATAAACCCAAGCATAGTGATCATATCGAGCGCTTGATGGCCACCACCAAGACCGGCTGCCGCGAGCAGTGCCCCAATACCATTGCTCGCCACCAATCCGACCAACCCGCCCGCAAGCCCTAAAGGCACAGTGGTGAGGATTAACAGCGGATAACCCCAGTGCGAGAAAATGGCGACCAACAATAAATAAATCAGTATCAATGCCACTGCAAAATTATTTAGCAGCGAGCTGCGCGTTGCAGCCAGATCGTCCGCCGCGCCGGTGATATTCAACGCAACCCGATCAGGCAATTCACCGTTGCGTTTTAATTCCGGAATTAATTCATTACGCACCTTATCGACTGCCGTTTCCAGCGCGACATCATCTGCCGGAATGATATAAACCGACACAGTGCGCATGCCATTCACGCGGCGCAACTCTTCACTATCAACCGTTTCGCGCAATTCGGCCAGCGCAGAAAGTGGCAGCACTTGTCCATTGGGTGTGCGGATCGGCACTTGCGCCA
>DATIGS010000240.1:0-3437 GCA_035481425.1 Cellvibrio sp.
GCGACCAGATCCAATACCGCCACGCGCCTTTCGCTTTCCAGTTGCTGCTGGCGCGCAGTGGTCACCGCGAGGCGGCTGTCGCGCTGGCCGCCCAGTTCGAGAAGGGAGGCAAACGACAGGGTCAGTTCCGCCGCCTCTACCCCCGCATAATCGCCCGTACCCGCGAGGTTTTCCGCTTCCAGCTGGAGGCGTGTCTCCGGGCGCAAGCCAGCGGTATTTTGCTCGCCCGCCAAGGCAGCGCGGCGAAATTGATAGCCCGCGAGTTGCGGGTTGTGCTGCAAGCTCAGCTGTAATGCTTGCTGCAAGGTGATTTCCTGTGGAGTCTTTGCCTGCCGGTTATCCGCTTGGGCAGACGCATAGGCAAGCGATGCGCTGGTGGCTAGCACCAGTGCAGATAGAAACATTTTCATAGCAATTCCTGCCGTGATCGCGCTTTTTAGGCGCAAATTATTTATCAGGGCTGATCGGCAGCCCGCGCAAAACAATCCACAAAAGAATAATCAGGCAGTGAAGGGAGGTGCGCGCAGCGGCGGCCGGGTGAAGGCTATGCAGGAGGGAATAAAGGGGGTGTAGCGGCTAATCGGCACCGGCCGGGGGCGAAGTACCAGCAGCAGTGCCACTACCGCGAGCAGGACCAAACCCTGGTCCAGCTTGGTTAACTTGGCGATGGCAGATTGCAGCAGGTCCATATCGGCATCCTGATGCAGCTCATCATCATGGTGATCCGGGTGGTCGCCCAGCATATGCATATGGACTGATACCGGCGGCTCCTGCCCATCAAAGCAAAAATGGCCATGGGCACCCAGCCAGTTGCCGAGCAACCAGAAGGCGAATGCCAGAAAGGCCAATTGATGGGAGAGTTTGGGCATGGGAGCGTCAATAGTCGAAAACTGCGCAAAGCATAGCCAAGTGCGGCGCAACTGCCTAGCTTTTATCCGGCATAAGACTGGATTAAGCACCAAACCAGGGCTAGGTTAATTGCTGACACGCTCGAATAAATGGCTAAAAACATAACTTACACCGCGAGAACGGAGGCACCCTATGCTAGTGAATATCTCAGTTTCCAAACGATTGGGCGGCGGTTTTGCATTAGTGACGCTCACCTTTGTGGCGCTACTGGTGTTTGTCGCCTATGCCTTTCATCAGGAGCACAGCACCACCAAATTGATCCTGAGCAACTTTGTCCCAGGCACGAGTACGCTCTATTCATCTGACCGGGACCTGCAGCAAGCGCTGGTAGCCGAGCGCACCTTAATCGCCACTGATCCGGCAAGCGATAAAATTCAAAGCCTGCTTGAAGACCACGCTGAAAACAAACAGCAGGCACGCGATAGGGTCAACCAGTTTTTCAGTTTGATGGACGATAAACAGCTGAGCGAACAGATGAAACTTTACTCTGGGCTGCGCGATCAATGGGAGGCTTCCACCGACCAGGTAATTGAGCTTGTTAAGAAAGGTGATCAGGCCTCGCGCGAGGCTGCCTTGCAACTCAGTACCGGAAAAGCGGCCGACGATTTTGAAGCTATGCGCAATCAGTTGGATTTAATGCAGGAGCGGCTGGAACAAATTCTGACGGAGAAACAGGTATCTGCTGTCGCCAATTTCCGCACCACATCGCTCGCCATGATTATCACTGCCGGGTTGGGCGTGCTCCTCGCGATCATCCTTTCCATCGCCCTGTTCCGCAGTATCACCACCCCTTTGCAAACAGTGGCTAATGCAGTGCGCCAGCTGGCGGAGGGCGACTTGAGTTTCCGCAATAACGATCAGCGCAAAGATGAGTTTGGGCAGCTCCTGGGGGCGATGAATGATTCTATGGAACGTTTATCGCAGACCGTAACCGATATTCTGCAAACCTCGGATGCCTTGTCGAGCGCCTCGGCGCAAGTCTCCGCGACTACCCAAAGTCTGAGCCAGGCTACGACTGAACAAGCCAGCAGCGTAGAGCAAATTTCCGCGACGCTGGAACAGATTTCCGGTTCGGTTGCGCAGAACTCCGACAATGCCAAAATCACTAATGGCATAGCCTCCAAGGCGGCGCTGCAAGCAAGGGAAGGCGGTGAGACAGTAACCAAAACCGTAGATGCCATGCGTCTGGTGGCAGAAAAAGTCGCGATCATTGATGACATCGCCTACCAAACCAATTTGCTCGCCTTGAACGCTGCAATTGAAGCTGGCCGCGCCGGTGAACATGGGCGCGGTTTTGCGGTAGTGGCAGGCGAAGTGCGCAAGTTGGCAGAGCGCAGTCGCGTCGCGGCGCAGGAAATTGATGCGTTGACGAACAACAATGTGTACCTGGTGGAGCGCGCCGGGCAATTGCTGGGCGACATGGTGCCTGCGATTACCAAAACTTCGGATCTGGTCGAGGAAATATCAGCCAGCTCAGCTGAGCAGTCGAACGGGCTAGCGGAAGTGAATGCGGCGATGAATCAAATCAACACCGCCACCCAACAAAATGCCGCCGCCGCCGAAGAGCTAGCCGCAACGGCGGAGCAGACCAACGACCAGTCGCAACACTTGCAACAATTGATGGCTTTTTTCAAATTGGCCAGTTAATCGCTTGCTGCCAAAATCTGGGCAAGGCTCAATGCAGTGGCAGCTTGAGCTTTTGCCCGCATATCCGGCCCAAAATGTCACCACTGCCTTGTGCCAAGAGGGCAACTTATTTGTGCACAATGGCAAGACGAAGCATCGAAAAGAGGCAAATTGTTGCAATTAAAATTTTCACTAGACAAGGCGAATTTAATATTAAAGAATCGGCTCTGCACTCAATCCCAACGCTCACATTTTTTTTGCGATATCTGTCGCTGCAAACATCGCCCAACGAATAGATTTCCCTCTTTAAAACGCTAGTTTCACATTTTCGCTAAATATTTCCGCAAGCCGTTCTGATTTATTCGCTCGCTTTTTCGAATCTGCTGACCTTCACAAGGAGACGATGATGAAACCGAGTCAACGATTGAATCAATGGATTATTTGCATATCCACTTTTTACTTACACCAGTAGTGAATTGCCGCTGATCGAAGGCTATTTAAATGGCGAGCCACGGGATATTTCCATGTTTGAAGATTTTTCTATGCATGGCTTTTCGGTTTCCTTTTTTGGTGATTCAGATCACTCCAAGGTGTCATTCCTGTCTGCTAATTTTATGATGCAGATGTTTCTGAACCGTCTATCGGTTTAATTATGTTGTGTGGTTAGTTTTGCTTGGGGATGATCAGATATATCCGAAAGGAATCAGCGCGGTAGCCTTGCAGTATAACGGAGCTTATTTTTTCAATTAACTGAAAAGGATAATGTCTATCGTGAACCGAAGCCTTTCTGTTGATATCCTTAAAATTATTTTAGCCTGCCTGGTCGTTGGAATACATTCCGGATTTTTAGAGGATTTCAGCACATTGGCGCGCTACCTGACCGCCGGTGGAGTGTTCCGGAT
>DATIGS010000241.1:0-13807 GCA_035481425.1 Cellvibrio sp.
GAAGGTTCCTACACCGCGCGCTCGATGAACGGAGCAACCGGCATCGATATGACCCTGCGCGAGACGCCACAAACCGTCACGATCATGACCAGCCAGATGATCGAAGATAAAGGCTTGGTGGATATGGAACAGGTGCTCGACAATGTTCCGGGCGTGAGCAAGGTGGGTGATGCGTCTGAATACAGCATGATGTTCGTTCGCGGTTTCCAATTGGATACCGGTGTGCAAGTGGATGGCATGATTACCACTCCTGCCAATGGTACTTATTCCGGTGATATCAGCCAGGGCATAGACCCGGTGCTCGCCGAGCGAGTTGAGGTGTTGAAAGGCGCCGCCGGTATCCTGGGCGGGCAGGGCGAACCATCGGCCACCGTAAATATGATTCGCAAACGTCCGACTACCGATTTCCAGGCTTCGGTGTTGGGCAGTTATGGCAGCTGGGACAATGTCCGTGCCGAAACTGATGTGTCAGGAGCGCTTAATGAATCCGGCAGTGTGCGTGGACGTTTTATTGGTACCTATCTGAATGGCGACTCCTACATCGATCGCTACTCGCGTGAAAAATCGCTGGTTTACGGCATATTGGATGTCGACCTGAGCGATAGAACCATTTTTACTTTTGCGGTCGATAACGCGGAAATTCACTCCGACGGCGTTTACAACTGGAACTCCAACCCCGCGTTTTATACCGATGGCACATTGATCGATCACGACGTGTCATTCTCGACCGGGCAGGATTGGTCTTACCGCGACATTAAACAATGGAGCGTGATGCCAGAGTTGAAGCACACCTTTGAGAATGATTGGGTGCTGCGTACATCCTATCGCTATTCCGAAGCAGAATTGGATGTGAGTAACCCGAGTTTTGGTGCCTATGTTGATAAGGCTACCGGTGATGTGGTCGATGCACGAAATCCGCCTTATGCACTCTATTCCGACCGCGCCTCCACCACCCAAAGTTTCAACATAGCAACCAATGGTGTGTTCGGTTTATTCGGGCGCGACCATGATCTGGTGGTGGGTTACAACTACAGCAAAAACGAATTTGACCTCGCGTTTAAATATGCTGACCTGGAGCCCTACAACCTCGCGGATACTTCATCAATACCGCCCGATTACTCGGGTCCATCCTCACCCTATGGTGCCTCCAAAAGTGTGGATGTGGGTGAGCAGTCAGGTGCTTATACGACTGTGCGTTTCAGTCTTGCCGATCCACTCAAGTTGATGCTCGGCGGACGGCTGAGTGATTGGAGTTACGACAGTACCGATTTAGTCAATGGCGCGGCGGTGCATACGTCCGAGAAAAATGTGACTACGCCTTATGCGGGTATCGTGTATGACGTAAATAGTTTTCTCTCGTTATACACCAGTTACACCGGTATTTTCCTGCCGTCGCAATTTTACGGTGCGGACGGAAATATTCTGGAGCCAACGGAAGGTACTAACACTGAGGCCGGTCTCAAGATGGCGTTCTTTGATAACGACCTGAACATATCGGCGGCGGTTTATCAGGCCAATAAAGACAATGTAGCGGAGTGGGCAGACCTGGGCCAACTGCCCAATGGTAGTTGGATTTACGAGAGTATCGATGGCATTAAAACCGATGGATATGAAGTGGAGGTTGCCGGAGCCTTAACTGAAAATTGGAATCTCAGCGGTGGTTACACGTACAACAAAGCGGAAGATGAAGACGGCAATAAACGCACGACTTATATTCCCAATAAAATGTTCAAAATCACTAACACTTATACCTTCACGGATAAACTTGATGGCCTGACATTGGGTGCGAGTGCGCGTTGGCAAAGTGATAGTTATTACGACACCAGTATCGCTGCCAATATCAGCGCAACCGGCGAGCGAATTGCGATAAGACAAAAGCAACCTGCTTACTGGTTGTTTGATGTGATGGCACGTTACCAATTAAGCGATACGCTTTCAGTGACGCTGAATGTCGACAACCTGTTCGACGAATTCTACAACCGCTCTATATGGGGTTATGCTGACTTCGGTGAGCCACGCAGTGCAACGGTGGGAATTAGATACAAGTTTCAATAAATTTTATTTTTATTTAATAACAAGCCTGTCTGGTTTTTCCAGGCAGGCTTTTTTATTTCCGAAAATAAAAATCATGAACGCGAATAGATCACCACGACAATTATTCAAAAATTGTGTCGGATAAATTCACATCGCTTTCATATTCTGTCGCGTGTGCCTGAAGCCGCGGCTTGGTTTCATGAAAATTAAGCGATCGCTTTCGCTGCTTGCCCTATGCCCAACATGGATTCAAATTGCGATACCGACATGGGTTTTCCGAACAGATAGCCTTGGCCTTCATCGCATTTTTCGTGGCATAAATATTTATATTCCGCTTTGTTTTCAATTCCTTCTGCGATGGTTTCCAAATCGAAATCGCGCGCCATATCAATGATCGCGCGAATGACAGAAGCATCGCGTTTGGAGGTCAAAATGCCGCGTACAAATGATTGGTCGATTTTAATACGCGACAGCGGATAGGTTTTTAACAAACTCAGTGATGCATAACCTGTACCGAAATCATCGAACGCTATACCTATGCCGTGTTGGTGCAAGCGCTGTAAAACATCCAGCACGAGATCGTCGTTATCCAGCACAATATTTTCTGTAACTTCGAGTTCCACCGCCTCGGGCGGCAAGCCGTGCCGCGCCAGTGTTTCAATTATTTCTGTCGCTAAATCGCCTGCGCGAAATTGTGCGCTGAATAAATTGATACCAATACGGAATTGTGGTGCTCCGCTGCGACGCCAATAGGCCGCTTGCGCGCAGGCTTCATCCAGAATCCAGCGGCCGACTGTTGCAGCGAGCGGGCCGCTCTCCAACGCGGGTAAAAAAGCCGCCGGGGATAAAATTCCGCGTTCGGGGTGATGCCAGCGAATCAATGCTTCAGCACCGGTGATGGAACCATCGCGCATATTAATTTGCGGTTGGTAGAACAAGACAAATTCGCCTTTATCAACCGCGCGGTGCAACTCAAGCCCGTAAGAGCGTCGCGCTATTGCTTGCATGCGTAATGCAGGGGTAAAAAGAAATGCGCGGCCACGCCCACTGGTTTTTGCTTTGAATAAAGCCAGGTCTGCATCGCCAACCAATTCCAGAACTTCCTGTGCCTGGATGGGCGCGAGAGCTACACCACAACTTGCACCAACCCGAATTTCATGGCCCTCTATATTGATCGGCTGTTCAATGGACGCGATCATTGCCTGGGCGCGTTGCACCGCAATTTTTGCATCCGTCACTCCTGCTAACATGACTGCGAATTCATCGCCGCCAATGCGCGCGACCAGATCGGTGTTGCCCGCCAGTTGCTGCAATCGGTGTGCGATTTCGCATAAGATCGCGTCGCCAAGGGTGTGCCCGAGCGTATCGTTCACATCTTTAAAACCATCGAGATCAATCATGAGTACGGCTGCAGGCGCAGGGCTAAGTAGTACATTTTCCACGGAACGATAAAAGTTGCCGCGATTAGCGAGCCCGGTGAGCCCATCAACATTCGCCTGTTGGCGCAATTCATCTTCTTCGCGCTGTTGTGATGTCATGTCTTTTAAAACAGCTTCGAATTTCATCTTGCCTGCTTCACGCCAACCAAACAGTGAAAATCCAAAACGGAATTCGCTTCCATCTTTGCGCAGTCCATTGGCACTCTGGGGAATATTAATTTTTTCAAGCGACTGAGCCGTAATGGCTTGCTCTATGAGATCGTGAAAATTTGCGCGCTCGCGCTCGGGTAACAATAAATTAAAATCCAGCGCTTGTTTATCTTGCAGTTTGTAACCATAGGCGCTGGCTGCGGCCTGGTTCCACTCAATAATATGCAAGTGTTCGTCAAACCAGATGATTGGAGTGGGAGAGCCAAGGGCGTAATCTGCGAAGGGCGGACGGCTGCGTTCAGTCGATACCTCGATGCGCCGTAATTCCAATCTGTCCGATGCCATTTTGGCCAGATCCAACAAACGCTGTTGATCGCTCTCGGAAAAATCATTGTGGGGTTGGCTGTCGATCACGCACAGTGCTCCAAGTGCAAGTCCATCGGGCGACAGCAGCGGTACACCGGCATAGAAGCGCAAATTAGCATCGCCAGTGACTAGCGGATTATCGTGGAAGCGTTCGTCCAATGTTGCATCAGGTACCACCATTACCGAATTCTGGTTTATTGCATGTGCGCAAAAAGACACATCGCGGCTCATGTCCACTTCACCAACACCCAGGCTCGCGGCAAAAAATACATGGTCATTGCCAATCATATTGACGGCGGCGACCGGCATATCAAACATGCGCGACGCAATCTGCACGACCGGGTCAAGGCTTTTTAGTAGTTGCTCATCATCAAACCCATAGCGGGATAGGGCTTTAAGCCGCTCGGGTTCATTGGCAAATATCGTTGGACACTTCATTGGTTCGTCCCCGGATTTGTTTTTTCCTAATGGTGCTGTGGTGTTATTGCAGTATAGGAAAGGAAAAAATCCTGATTGCAAAATGCAACGCGAGACGCCACTTTTGCATTTTCAGCCGACAATTTTTTTATCGATCGCGCCAAATTTTTATCGATTACAACAAATCTGTATCGATTAATAGAAACGAAAATAATTTTCCGTATTGGCTCCCCAATAGTTGCTGTTATGTCCGCCACTGCCAGGTCGCCAGTCAACTCGTATCCCTTGCACCAGTAACGCTTGGTAAAAACGTTGGTTGACGCCAAGCAGTGGATCATCTGTCCCTACATCCAGATAGATAGTGGTGTTGCGCAAATCTTGCGTTTGCGCGAGGAGGAATGGATCGCGCCGCGCGCGCAGCTCAGGGGTGGTATAGAGCCAGTTGCGTTGGCCGATAAACATATCGCTGCTGCTATAGTCCCAGAGCGCGCTACTGTGGGCGCCGATTTTGCTGAACAGCTCCGGGTAATTGAAACCCAGATAAAGCGCCGCAAATCCGCCCATGGAATAACCTTCAATAAAACGACCCGCACGGCTGCTATCGGTACTGAAATGTGCGTCCATATAAGGGATTAATTCGTTGATTAAATAATCTTCATACAGGCCAATAGTCCCTCCGCCGCTGTTGGGGTTTTGCTCCAGAGTTGAATTTACTGCAAAACTGTTTTTGTAATCCGGTACCACCAAAATCATCGGTCGCATGGTGCCTTGATCAATCATTTTGTCAGCCACGAGGTTGACGCTCATAAAGCCATTGAACATGGAGTATTGGTTGCCACCATATCCATACATAATGTAAAGCACGGGGTAGCGAATATCGGCCTTGTAATTCGCCGGCAAATACACCGCGAATCCCATCGTTGTATTCAGCGCATTGCTGGAAAGTTTGTGATATTGAATAGAGGAGCCATAGGCCTGGCTGCTTTGGTTTGTACTGCTGGTCGCTGCGCTGGATTTATTGCCGGTAAGAGTATTGGGCTTCGGCGATCCGGAGCTGCCGCCCCCGCAACTGGCCAATACAAGTAGCGATAAAAAAAGATAAATCCGGTAATTCAGAACCTTATTGATGATCATACTGTAAGGGCCTTTTATCATTTTTGGTGATGATTTTCGCGGCTGCTAATTTTTTAAGCGAGTGCCAATTTCCGATAAAAATCCTATGTGAATCAGTTAATTAAGGCTCTTAAATAATTCTTAATAAATATTAATTCCGCGCTTTGGCATTCGCGCAATAGAGTGCTGGACAAGCGCAGTGGCTGCGATTAAGGTCGCAGCGTTTTGAGCCTGAATGGAATATGTATGTCAGAGCGTGTGTATCAACCTGAGTCAAATGCCACCGATTATTTTCTGGGCGACTGGAATCTATGTGTGCGTACCAATGTACTGTCGCGTGCACACATAGGATTAGCGGGCGAAAGCACAGCGCAGCCAGGTGAAAGGGCGCGCGTTGAATTGGAAAATCGGCTCGTACTGTTGTTGGTCTTTTTTATCGAACATCAGGGTGAGGTGCTGGGTAAAGAGCGGATCATCAAAACCATTTGGCAAGGCAAGGTAGTGAACGATGATAGCCTCGCGGTTGCCATCAGCCATTTGCGCAAAGCCCTGGGTGATAATTCCCGCGCGCCGGAATATATAAAAACCCTTCCCGGGGTTGGTTATCAGTTGATCGCAAAAGCAGGCGTCGTACAACCTGCGGTGGTCGATTCGTCGTCCGAAAAACTTCCTGCTTCGGTGGCAGGGCCATCTTCCCAACAATATTTATCCATTTTTTTAGTGATTGGTTTATTGGCTTGTATCGTTTTGTTGGTTTACTTGCGGGAGCAAGCGACACGTTCAACCGCAGCTCCGGCATCCACAAATTCAAGTCCCATAAGGCAACCAACTCCCGCTGCAATTGCACTCAATAACCAGCAGCAACAGGACTGGCAGCGCGCTCAGCAATTGGTCGCGGGTTGGTCGCCGGAAGAATTAAAGTCGGCGATCCAATTATTGCGCGAGCTTTTGCAACAGGTACCGGATTTTGCACCGGCTTATGCGGCAATTGCTGAAGCGAAAATTAAATTGCTGCAAGAACAACTGGGCCAACAAGAGCATTGTGCTGAAGTGGTTGGCTTGTTGAATAAATCCATAGCACTGGATGCGCAGCAGCAAAAAACCTTGGTGACTCGCGGCAATGTGTTGTTCTGGTGTGCGCGGAATTATGTGGCGTCCGAGCAGGATTATTTGCGCGCGATCCAGTTAAATCCCAATGATGATCTGGCGCCCATGCAGTACTCACAATTGTTGCTGGCGCAAAAGCGGTTTGCTGAATCCTTGCAACAGGTGGATAAATCCCGCCAATTAAATCCGTTGAACTATTCAGTGCCGACGGTGGTGTGGATATATCAAATGCAGCAGCGCGATGACCTCGCACTCAAAGAACTGGAGCGCATTAATAGTGCTGAACCCGGTGACCGCAATTTTCATATCTCGGCCCAACGCGTTTATGCTCGTGTGGGGCGCGAGCGGGAATCATTGGATCACTGGTTAATGTTGATGCGTGAATCTGGCTACAGCGATGCCGACACCCAAGCAGTGCAAACAGCTTTTGCGGAAGGTGGATTGGTTGCTGTGAACCGCTGGTTATTGGCACGTAAGGATCAGGTGGACCTCGGTCAATACCTGCCACCGCTCTCCTGGGCGCGCTACGCCATTGCGGCGGGCGAGTTGGATGTAGCGCTGGATTATCTGGAGCAGTCATTTGCTTTGCGCCAGTCGCCTTTATTGTGGGGGAATGTTGATCCCGCTTATGATCCGGTGCGCGACCAGCCCCGTTTCCAAGCGATCATGCAGCAATTGCAACAACCGGAATTAAAGGTTCCTTAATAGCATTTTTATCAAACATGCCTGGTTTTATTAAGGTGGTGCGGATTTTTCAGTAACGCCTTAATCCTTCTTCATATTCCTTCATTGTTGTTTTCTCCCGCATATTTCTAGTCTCTGTGGTGATAAGTCGGTAAGGATTATCTACATCAAAACTCACAGAGGCTGTTGTTATGAAGCATTTATTTTTACTCGGTTCTATGTTCCTGTTCGGCTGTGGCATGGCAGTGCCTAATGATGCCAGTGCATCCCATTCCTCAAACGATAAATTAAAGCTCGATCTGGATTGGCAGTACCCCCTTAACGCGCCTGTCGCATCTACACCGGTTGTAACAGGCAACCAATTATTAGTGGCGGCTGAAAATGGCAATCTTTACTCGTTTGATTTTGCAGCGCGTAAATTCGGCTGGCTTTATCACACCGAGGCGGGGATTGCCTCAACGCCAACGGTAGCCGACGGGAAAATTTATTTTCTGAGTCGCGATGGCTTTTTTTACGCGCTGGAACAAACAACGGGTAAATATTTGTGGCGCTTTGCCACCGGTGGAGAAGGGCGCTTTGCGGCTGTGGGTGGCTATGGTTTACCTGCCGAAATGGGGCCGGTGCCTGATCCGTGGGATTTCTATTTGTCATCACCCATTGTGCATAACGGCAAGGTATTTTTCGGCAGCACCGATAAAAAACTTTATGCGCTCAATGCGGCAACGGGCGAATTGGTGTGGTCGTTTACGGCAGATGAAGCCATTCATTCGTCGCCAGTAATTAATAACGGGAAAATATTTTTCGGTACCTGGGGCACTAGCCTGTATGCATTGAACCTTGAAACGGGTGCAGAGCTGTGGCGCTATCAAGGCGGGACCGATCCCCAATATTTTGCTATGCAAGGTATTACAGCTGCTCCAGTGGCTGATAACAATAATGTCTACGTTGGCGCGCGCGATGGTTTTGTCTACGCATTGCGCCAAGCCGATGGCAGCCTGGCATGGAAATACGATGCTGCATACAGCTGGGTGTTAGCGAGTGCGACTCTGGATGAAAAAAATATTTACATTGCCACCTCGGATACAGGTTTATTTTTAGCGCTGGATAAAAAAACCGGTGTGGAAAAATACCGGGCAGACACGCGTGTTTGGACTTACACCAAACCTTTGTTGGTAAAAGACCGGTATGCATTTGTGGGAACAATGACCGGTGAACTTTATGGCTTCGATAAAAATACCGGTAAAAAACTCTGGTATTACCAAACACCCGAAGGCCGCACTGATATCAACGATGTGGTTGATAGAAAAACCGGAAAAATGCGCAGCGAAAAATTGTTCGCCCCGGAAATGCAAACCCAGGCGGGCGTTGAAATTGTAAAAGGTCTGGGTGCATTTATCGCATCACCCATTTGGGTAAAAGACCAGCTGGTCGCTGTCTCGGCCACCGGAGATATATTGGTTTTCAAATCGAAATAATTTTTTTTGTTGCTGGCGCGCGATGAATTTATCGCGCGCCTGTTTATTGCGTACTATTTTTCTGGTTGTTGCTTTTGGTTCTACTTAGGCTGCTGTACACCAATCACTTTTAAGCGGCGCACTTTCCCTTGGGGCACGGGCCAATCAATATTTCCGCCTATGCGCAAACCGATTAATGCGCTGCCCACCGGCGATAGAATCGAAATTTTCATGTTGGTTACATCCGCTTCATGAGGGTAAACCAGGCTTATGGTTTTCTCCTCTTGCGAATCCAGATCCGTAAATGTCACGACAGAACCCATAGACACTGCATCAGCGGGCAATTTATTTTCTTCAACGAGCTCGGCGCGGCCCAGTTCAATATCAAGCGCCTCGGCCGCGGGCGTATCTTCTTGTTCGATCAACTTCATTAATTGTTGATAGTCGAGTTTTGAAACGATCAGTGAGTTGTCTTTTTTAATTGGCATAGCATTCTCCAAAAAAAGGAAATGAACTGGCGTGGGCAATTAAGCCAATCCAGTAAGAACGAATAACAATCTGTAGCAATGAATAAAAAAGTTAAATGCGTTTGGGAGTAGGGCGATTAAGCGAAGAAAAACTTAATCGCCAAAAACGACGAAGACGCGAACAGAATGGCATTCCGGCGCGAACGAGAGAGTAGTTGTGTGAATAATGTTTGAGCAGTTAGTCATGGCTAAACCATAGCACTCCACTTGTTGGCCTTGCAACCCCGGGATTTATGGCTTGTGTTTCCTTACCCTGTTATATAATCAATGGGTGCTGTATAAGGCGCGCTGATGTTTATCCTGTTGAGTCTGTCACTAGATGCTTACCCCTGAACAAATACGTGAATTCAAACAAAGCGGTTATCTGGTATTGCCAGGTTTTTCCGATGTGCAGTTTTGCGATTCGGTAGTGGCCTTCGCGAAACGTGAATTGGAGCAGCAGGCGATGCCAATTGAATTTGAGGCGGATACCCAATATCCCGGTGCGCCGCTATCGCGTACTGCCGAGGGGGGCGCCACAGCGCGCCGTTTGCTGATGGCGTCTACCCGGCATCCCATGTTGCTGGATTGGGCTACGGCAGGTGCATTGAATGCAATCTTGCATCAGTTGTTGGGTGCGGAGGTGTTGCTGTCGCAAGCACATCACAATTGCATCATGACCAAGCAACCGGCTTTTTCCAGTGTTACTGGCTGGCATCGTGATAGTCGCTATTGGAGTTTTGCACGCGCAGATCTGGTGTCTGCCTGGTTGGCATTAGGGGATGAGCAAATCGAAAATGGCTGTCTGTTAGTGTTACCCGGCTCGCATCAATGGGCGATTGATTCAGACCAACTCGATGCAAGCCAGTTTTTACGTACTGACCTTGCTAAAAACCAACCGCTACTGGATCAGGTGAGGCCGGTGCCGTTACGGCAAGGTGACCTGTTGTTGTTCCATAGCAATCTATTTCACGCGGCAGGGCGCAATACCACTGATAAAACCAAATTCTCCATGGTGTTTACCTATCGCGCGGGCGACAACTTGCCTAAAGCGGGTTCGCGCTCGGCCCTGAAACCTGAAATCTCCCTGAGCTGAAATCCTCCTTTTTATTGATCGCCTCCCTGTGTCTCCGTTTGCAAGTTACCGCCTATCGGCAGGTTTGCCTTCGTTTCTTGCTCTCAGTTCATATTTATCGTATAAATAATACGTGAGATGTAGTTTCCTCACGGAACGACTATCTCCCGCTTATAGGGATAGTTGAGAGAACATTTAATAAAAATAATGGTGAATATCATGAAACTAACGAAATTGGCCTTATCCGCCTGCATTGCTACAGCTTTATCTTTTCCTGCCATCTCCAGTTTTGCAGCGCCTATCAAGGGTGCTGATGTGAGTTGGATGTCGGAAATCGAAGCCAACGGTATTAGCTTTTACAACCGTAGCGGCGTTAAGAAAGACATACTCGCGATAATGAAAGAGCAGGGCATGACCGCCGTGCGCCTGCGCGTATGGGTAAACCCTGCCGATGGTTGGTATAGCGGCACACAAGATGTAGTCGCTAAAGCCAAACGTGCCAAAGCAGCCGGTATGAAAGTGATGATCGATTTTCACTACAGCGATAGTTGGGCCGACCCTGGTCAGCAAACCAAACCTGCGGCGTGGAAAAACTACACGTTCCAGCAATTGATGGATGCAGTCTGGAACTCAACCATTTACACCTTGCAAGCGGTAAAAGACGCAGGGGTGACGGTGGATTGGGTGCAGGTCGGCAATGAAACCAATAACGGTATGTTGTGGGATGACGGCAAAGCGTCAACCAACATGAAAAATTATGCGTGGCTGACCAACACGGGTTACAACGCTGCCAAATCAATTTATCCGAGCAGCAAAGTAGTTGTGCATTTGGCTAACTGTCATAACAACGCTAACTTCCGTTGGATCTTCGATGGCTTGCGCGCTAACGGCGGAAAGTTTGATGTCATAGGCGCATCGTCTTATCCCACTAACGCATCGGGTTACACCTGGCAAAACGCAAATTCTGCTTGCTTGAGTAACCTCAACGATATGGTGTCGCGCTACGGTGTATCTGTGATGGTGTCTGAAATCGGTGTGCCCTGGGATCATTCGCAAGCGCAAACTATCGTGAAAGATATGATTACCAAGGTAGGGCAAGTCAGTGGGGGCAAAGGCGTGGCAATTTTCTATTGGGAGCCGGAAGCGCGCCCGGGTTGGAAGGGTTATACATTAGGTGCAATGGATAATAACGGCAAAGCCACCGCTGTGTGGGACGCGTTTAAGTAAGTTTTTACACGCGTTTATTTCGAACAAAAAAATGGCGCAACTCATGGAGTCGCGCCATTTTTTTCGGTTGTAAAATTATTTAATTTGCAAATTGGCAGACTGCAATTCGCCGCTGGTTGCATTGATGGTGATATTGTCCAGTGAATCACCGATCTCAACCAACGCGCTGGCGATACCATTATTTGTATTGATTTCAACAGGGCTGATTAATTTGGCCGCGCCGCTAATAGTGAATGCCACAGGAATATTATTCGTGTGCACGGCATTGCCGTTGCTATCCACCAATTGTGCGTGCACAAACAATACGTCTTTCACTCCTGTTTGCGGTGTTTTGCCGCTGGTATCCAATGACAGCCGCAAGCTCGTTGCAGCTCCAGCTGTTACTACTTTGTGCTCGGCAACGGCTTTGCCATTAATGTAGGCAATTGCTTTTAGTTCACCTGCCTCAAATTTTTCTATCGCAAATGTAAAGGGTGGATGCTTCAGGTTTTTGCTATTGGCATCCTGGTCGGGATTTTGTTTGGCGATAACTTTTCCGTTGAGCAAGAGTTCCACTTCATCTGCGTTACTAAAAACGCGTACATGTGTATTGGATTTTTCATTCCAATCGCTGGCGATAAATACCATGGGGCCTGATGCGAATTTATCAGAGGTTTCATTGGCATCGCGCTGGCTTTGGTAAAAGTAATAACTGTACTTCGGTAAGCGCTCAATGCTCATAATGCCCGAGCTTTCCAGATCTGGCGCGTACCCGCGGTTGTAATCAAACATTACCCAATAGCCATCGGCAAACGCAGGCGTATTGTAGTTGTCGTTGTGTGCTTCCTGAATGTTTGCAGCTTGTTGCAATAAACGAGTTTCGCCATCGCTTAATAATTGGCGACTGGAACGATCAGCTTGTAATAAGTTTGCCCATTCAGTTTGGTTTAATCCGGCGTTCATTGCGTAATATTCCCAATCACCATACTCGCTGACGATGTAAGGTTTGGTGGGTTCCGAGTAATGTTCCAGGCGATGTTGACGTGCCTGCAAATAAATATCGTAGCCGTATTCCTGCCAGCCTGCAGACATGGCCCCCGGATATTCCTCGCGAACGATTTTCGTCAGCGAATCGATAAACGATTCGGTCATCCAGGATTCATTAAGCGAGCATTCCCACGCCATTACCGACGGATGGTTTCGGTCGCGGCGAATTAAATCGCGGCAGGTTTGTTGGATTTGTGCCTGGAACGCAGGATCTTCAGAAAAATACTGCCAGCCCAGAATAGAGTCCAAAAGCACCAACCCTAATTCATCGGCCGCCGCCATAAACGCAGGGGAATGCGGATAGTGCGATAAGCGCACATAATCGAATCCGGCCGACTTTATTTTGACTGCATCGCGGTAATCTGCTGCGTCAGACGTGGCGTAACCAATGTAAGGATATTCCTGATGGCGATTCACGCCGCGTAAAAAAGTTTGTTCGCCATTAATCAGTAATTGATTATTTACCCATTTGAATTCGCGAATGCCGATACGGGTGGTTTGTTCGTCAACCAATGAATCGCCCTCATAGATGCGCGTCACTAATTGATAAAGGTTTGGTGTTTTCGGGGACCAAAGCCGTGGTTGGGTGATGTTCAGCTCGATAGTATTTTCTGCATCCGTTTTGCCGGCAATGGATTGCATGTCGCTGGTTTGGTCGGCGACGACTTTATCGCCATCCATCAATTTCTGTACGACGCGGAATTTCTTCGGATCTATATTGGCATTAAATAAATGCGTATTGATTTTTACAGTTGCCTGTTCTTTTGTGATTTGTGGGTAGGTTACAAAAATTCCACCGCTAGCCGTCTTTCCTGCGGCAACCGCATCCGTAATGTGCAGATCATTATTGATTTGCAAATATACGTGGCGATAAATACCGCCGTAGGTATTAAAGTCCAAATCTTTTAATGGTTTTGGGCCGGTGACAGGATTGTCGCGGTTGTCCAGTTGCACCATTAATTCGTTGGGTGCGTCCCATTTCAATTTTTCGGTAAGGTTTACGGTAAATGGCAAATAGCCGCCAACGTGGGTAACCAGTTTTTCGCCATTGAGCCACACTTCGGCCACATTCATTGCTGCTTCAAATTTCAAACTGATTTGTTTGCCTTGCCAGCTGGCATCGGTAGTGATGGTTTTTTTGTACCAGGCATCACCCTGGAATTGATCGGTCACAACCAGTGGTTCGATGTTGGGCGTATGCGGAATTTG
>DATIGS010000242.1:0-5715 GCA_035481425.1 Cellvibrio sp.
CTGTCTTCATCTACTTCGCTAATCAGTGCACCTACAGGTTTGCTCATGCCGAGCGACTCAGCGAGATTTTTATCCACATCTTGCAGCATCACCCCCAACCAACCGCGGTCGACACGGCCTTTGTCTTTTAGTTGCGCAACCACATCCAACGCGAGCGAAGACGGAATCGCAAATGAAAGCCCGACCGAGCCACCGCTGGGTGAATAAATCTGGGAGTTAATTCCAACCACTTCCCCATCCATATTAAATAGCGGGCCGCCGGAGTTGCCCGGGTTAATCGCCACATCGGTTTGGATGAAAGGAACATAGGTACTTTCGTTGCGCGCAGAAGGAATGCTGCGGCCAATCGCACTCACAATACCGGCGGTGGCCGAGTAGTCCAAACCGAAGGGTGAACCAATCGCAACTACCCACTGGCCTACTTTCAATGTTTCATTTTTGGCAAGAGTCAGGGTCGGCAAATCTTTGGCATCGACTTTTAACAGTGCCAAATCCGAACGCTCATCACTGCCGATTAATTTGGCGGTGTATTCGCGCTGGTCATTGAGGATCACGGTGATGGTATCCATCTGCTCAACAACATGATCGTTGGTCAGCACATAACCGTCGTTGGAAATAATAAAACCGGAACCGAGCGAACCCCGATCGCGCGGTATTTGGCGGCGTTCCAACAGCTCACGGAAAATATCCGGCAGGCCCTCCATATTCGGCGGCAATTCCTGCGGCGCCTGCTCTGCCGCCCCTTTGGAGACGGCGGTAATTTTCACCACAGCGGGAGAATGCTGTTCGATCAATTGGGTGAAATCCGGCAGGGCGGCGGCGAAACTGGTGGCTGGGAATACCACCAACGTAATAACTGCGATAAGACTCGCCCATTTGGCAGTCATTTTGTACATACAAGGCTCCTTAGAAAATGACGACAGCCGATAAGCATCGCTATGCGCTGGCAACACCTTCGCTTTGCTCTGGATAGCGGTTATGGCTCGCAACTTCAGACTGATCCCTGCGAAAAAAATTCCGGCCAGTACGTAAATTCCGGGTTAAGAATAATTGGGGAATTGTGCTAGAAAAATGCAAGGACCCTACTTGGCACTGCTGGGGGATGAAGGCTGTTTGCCGCTAGTGAGGTCCTGTTGCTCAACCATCTGTTCCAGCTCCTGCAGACTTGCTGGCAACTCAGCAGGCGCTGATGAGGTTTGTTCGGTAGCCGCTTGGTCTGCCGCCGCTTTCTCCTTTGCGGCCTTTTCTTCTGCAGCCTTTTCTTCGGCTGCAATAATGGAGGCGATTTTCTTTTCCATCGCCTTGCGTGTGGCTTCGTTTTCCATACGCACTGTCACGCGGCGGTTTTTGGCCTGGCCGGCTTTATTCTGGTTATTGGCGATGGGGAATTTATCGCCGTGTGAGCGGGTGGTAATCATACCGGCCGCTATTCCCCTCTCGACCAGGTAAGTAGTCACCAAATCCGCCTGCTGTTGGGAGGCTGCTATACCCGCTTCTGGCGTCGCCAGTTTCTCGCTATGGGCATCCACCAAAATACCAATCACCCCCGGATCGGCTTTGGAATATCGCACGATTTTATCTAGCTGCGATTTAGCCGAAGCACTTAGCTCCTCAGCCTCGGGGGCATAATTGATCAGCGTGCGCTCAATTTGCGCGAACGTATAAGGAATCAGCTCAGCAAGACATTTCCGGTAGCGCTCAAAGGCCGGACTAAAGTTGTGCGCCGTAAGCGCCACGCGCAGCCCGTTTTCCGTACTATTGGTTTGCTCAGCGGCAAAAAATACATTGTTGCCCTGTGCCAGGGTCGAACTGATGGTTTTTACCTGCGCAGCCTGCACTCGCACAGCCTGGCCCTGCGCGATCTGCACCTGACCAAGCGGCGTCGTCACCCCCTCAATGCGCCATACCGGTGGCGCGGCTTCAATTTTTACCGTCCCACTCAGCACAACAGCTCCGCTGGATTTCAACTCGAGATACTCCCCGCCGCCCGTTTTGCGCACAAACTGCGCGGTGCCATATGCGGGAATGGCGTGGCTCAAGCTGCAAGCAAAAGCACCGGTTTTGGCCGACCATGCCGATTCATTAAAGCTGGCGCTGTAGGTTTGGGCGTGAAGTAGCGGGCTAATCACAAGGCTGGATAGCAGCAGGATCGAAGTTTTTAGGTAAACAAAAAAGGCCTTGCGCATGAACAATTCCAGCAGCGAAAAACAATGATTAACCGATTATAGCCAGCTCACCGGAGAATGCCGGAATTCACTTACCCCCAACCGGCGAGGGGTTCCGGCTGTTAACAAGGAATTAAGGCTGCGGAGGAAGGTCAATTTTGATAGCATGCGGCAACTTTTGAAGATTATGTCTTTATTACTTTTACGCCCTCTTATTTTTACGGACATGCCTACCCCATGACCCAGCAGCTAACCCTTATTCGCCCCGATGATTGGCATATCCACCTACGCGATGGCGCCTCGCTCACTCGCACTGTAGGCGATGCAGCACAACAATTTGCCCGCGCGATTGTGATGCCAAATCTGGTGCCACCAGTAATGAACACCCAACAGGCCCTGGTGTATAAAGAGCGCATTCTGGCCGCTCGCCCGGCGGGAAATTCGTTTGAACCTTTAATGGTGTTATACCTCACCGACAATACCGATCCAGCCGAAATTGCCATCGCCAAAGCCGCTGGTGTGACTGCGTGTAAGCTCTACCCTGCAGGCGCAACTACCAATTCCGCTTCCGGCGTGACGGATTTGAAAAAAATCTACCCAGCGCTGGAAGCCATGCAAGAGGCCGGTATGCATTTTTTACTGCACGGCGAGGTAACTGATTCGGCGATTGATATTTTTGATCGCGAGAAAGTCTTCCTTGATCGTACCTTCAGTGAAGTGGTGAAAAGCTTCCCCGCCCTCAAAATGGTTTTGGAACATATCACGACTAGCGACGCCGCCCAGTTTGTCGCTGAAGCGCCGGCCAATGTCGGCGCCACCATCACTGCACATCACCTGTTATACAACCGCAACCATATGCTCGCCGGCGGTATTCGCCCGCACTACTACTGCTTGCCCATTTTGAAGCGCGGCACCCACCAACAAGCACTGATCAAAGCAGCCACCAGCGGCAGCCCGAAATTCTTTTTGGGAACTGACTCTGCGCCTCACGCCAAAGACAAGAAAGAAGCCGCCTGCGGTTGCGCCGGTAGTTATACCGCTTTTGCCGCTATCGAGCTTTATGCAGAAGCTTTTGAGGACGCCGGCGCGCTCGACAAACTCGAAGCCTTCGCCAGCCACTTCGGCGCAGACTTTTACGGCCTGCCACGTAATACCGATACCATCACCCTGATCAAACAGGATTGGCAAGTGCCCGACACACTAAGCCTGGGCGATCAACCGCTGGTGCCGCTGCGCGCCGGTGAAACTCTACGCTGGCAGTTAAAAACTGCTTAAGGCCAGATTGTGAATCCACCTGAGAATACCCGCGACCCCGACTCTCCTATGGCGCAACGCTTTCGCGGCTTTCTGCCCGTGATTGTGGATGTGGAAACTGGCGGTTTTAACGCGCAGACTGATGCGCTCCTGGAAATCGCTGCGGTCACAATCCGTATGGATCAAGAGGGATATCTGCATCGCCACGAAACCTTCTCGTTTCATGTCGAACCATTTGAAGGCGCCAATATCGAGCAGGCGGCGTTGGATTTTACCGGCATCGACCTGGATAGCCCCGAGCGGATGGCCGAACCTGAATTAATGGTAATGACCGATTTGCTCAGCGCCGTGCGTCGCGCCGTAAAAGAAAATGGCTGCACGCGCGCCGTGATTGTCGGCCACAATGCGCATTTCGATTTGAATTTCGTTAACGCCGTGATCGAGCGCTGCAATATCAAACGCAGCCCATTTCATCCCTTCTCGGTATTTGATACCGCCACCCTCTCCGGCCTCGCCTTCGGTCAAACCGTGCTCGCCAAAACCTGCCAGGTTGCCGGCGTAGAGTTCAGCAATAGCGCCGCACACTCAGCAGCATACGATGCAGAAAAAACCGCAGAGCTATTTTGCATGATTGTTAATCGCTGGAAAGATTTAGGCGGTTGGGTAGCTGAGGATGCGTATACGGACGAAGAGGCGGAATAATTATTTTCTGCACTGAGAAACATTCAGTTTTCTACTAAAAAACCAGCTCTACAAATTGGCGGCCATCGAGGATTTTCCTTTCTGGCCGCTTATCTTTTTAAATAAAAAATTTATTCCAGAGTAATCGCAGGCAAAACGCCCGCTGCCAAATTTTGCTTCTCCGCTGGAGCAATCACTTCGGCGATGCCTTTGGCGATGAGTTTGCCATCCTGATTGTGCGCTTCGCATTCCAGTGTCACCAACTTTACCCGCTCTTTAATTTCACTGACCGTCAAAGTCACGGTCACTGTGTCGCCAATTTTCACCGGATGTTTGAAGCTGAGGCTTTGGCTGCGATACACCGAACCCGGCCCGGGTAGGCGGGTTGCAATGGCAGCAGATACCAAAGCTCCAGTCCACATGCCATGGCCTATGGGTTCACCAAACGGTGTGGTCGCGGCATAGGTTTTATCGAGGTGCACTGGATTCACATCGCCGGAGCAAGCGGCGAACAGAATGACATCCTGTTCGGTGAGGGTTTTGCTGTAGCTGGCTGACTGCCCAACTACGAGTTCGTTAATTGGGTAGTTTTCAAGCAAATTCATAGTCTTATCTCAGTTGCGCTGTAAAAATGGCGTACAGTTTAATCCATATCAAGGTTATTTCACCGCTATCAACCACAGCGAGGGTATTCACGCTGTAAAAACCACAAAGGGGTTGCTATGCTAGCCCCAACCAGAAAATAACAACCCACTCTCTTTAGGGAACCAGTAGGAGCCAGTATGACCAAGTCACAAAAGCTGTTCGTTGTTGTCGACCCCAACGATACCCATCACATCGCTCTTGAGCGTGCGATCATTGTTTCCTCGCTGATGCAGGGCCCAAAACCCAAGGTTCATGCCTTTGTTGCAGTCGATGGCGATGCTGTAGATACCCGTTCAGTTAACGATCATTTATTCCGCGACCTGACCTGGTTTGAACAAAACGTTAAATCACCACTGGCTAATGCCGGTATCGAATACACCATGGAAGTTTCCTGGTCTTCCGAGTGGCAAAAATCCATCATGGAATCGGCCAAACGTTTTGATGCGGATTTGATTTATTTACCGGTGCATGCCACTCCAAACAACAGCCGCTTTTTCTTTACCGAATCCAAATGGGAACTGTTGAAAGGCGCTTATTGCCCGGTAGTTTTGATTCGTCCGGGTGCAAAAGCACAACGTAAAGTGATCCTGGCGGCAATCAATGTTCAGGCCCAACGCGATGTACAAATTGAGCTGAACAAAAAAATTATCACCACCGCTAAATTCTATGCCGACACTTACGGCGCAGATCTGCATGTGATCAACGGTTATCTGGATTCAATGAGCTATCCTGACCGCGGTAAATTGGTAAGCATCAGCGGATTGCCGAACGATAAAATCCACGTTGAAAACGGCTATACCTCCGATGTGGTTTCTGCCCTTGCAGAAAAAATCGGCGCAGACCTGATTGTGATGGGTACCCTCGGCCAAAACGGCATGACCAAAACCCGTCGCGGTAACACTGCTGAGCGTTTGATCGCCGCTGTTGATACCGATGTAATGGTATTGAACCACGAATAATTTTTACTAAA
>DATIGS010000243.1:0-5849 GCA_035481425.1 Cellvibrio sp.
CCAATCTGCCGGCACAGGTTCTGGCAAGTCACGCTTGCGCATCTCAATCGTCAAAGGCTCGACTCCAGCACCAATCGATGCTGATTTTTGCCAATGCGCGGCATCTACATCAAAGAACGTTTTTTCAATGCGACGGATCAACGTGCCATTTAAAATTTGTTCACCAAAGCGACTCTCGATATCAGCCACGCCAAGTGAATTACCTTCAGCATCCCGATAAGCATTATCCGAAAAACAAACCAGCCCCATCATTACAGCTAAGCCAGCCAAGGTCTCCTGTCGATCCGCAGGCTGCAAATTTTCAATCACCATTCGGCGATAAGCGTGGTGACCAGAGCTACGGCCAGCCGCATTAAAACCACCAAAGCCTACAATCACGGGCAAACGCGCAATTGACATAACAACTCCCAATATCGGCAAGATCACAGAATTGAAACAAGTGTATGAGCATCCCCGACAATTGTCCCTGTTGATCTGGTCATTTTTAGTGGTAAATTAGCCAAAACCCAATGAGGCCCGCCTGAAAACTAAATGAACAAAACACCACCCATTCGTATTCACTTCTTACTTTGTGAGCGCATGTTAGCTACCAGCAGCACCTTGCCTATGGAAATGTTATTGGCGGCTGAAAGCGCTGTTCAGAGTAAGTTGCCAGATGAGCAGCAGCATACTCTAGACATCAAAACCATCAGCTTGACGGCCGCACCAATTGCTACCCGTACCGGCCTGATGTGGCAACCCGACACAACCATCGCCCATAAACCTTCCAGCGACCTCATTTACATTCCCGGCTTGTGGCGCAATCCTCGACCGGTGGTGCACAAACATCGTGAAACACTGGAGTGGCTACGCGAGCAATATCAAAACGGCGCCATCATCAGTGCAGTAGGAACGGGAGTTTGTTTTCTTGCAGAGGCTGGTTTGCTGAATAATAAGGCGGCCACAACGCACTGGCACTATTTCGATCAATTCCAAAAGAGCTATCCACAAGTCCAATTAAAACGGCAATATTTCATCACCCAAGCTGGCAACCTCTATTGCGCAGCAAGCGTTAATTCGCTCGCCGATTTAACAGTACATTTTATTCATCGTTTTTTTGGCAAAACAATCGCTAGCCATGTGGAACGACACTTCTCTCATGAAATTCGCCAAGCATATGAAACCAGCGGCTTTTTTGAAGCAGAAAAAAATCCGCATCCAGATGAAGAGATCACACAAATACAAATTTGGTTACAAGACAACTACCAGCGCGAAATTTTATTTCCGCAAGTGGCTTCACGCTTCAGCATGAGCGTACGCACGCTGAATCGGCGTTTTAAAAACGCATTGGGACAAACTCCACTTGATTATCTGCAGGAGATTCGCATTAATATTGCGAAAGATTTATTGAAGACCAGCAACTTATCAATCAGTGAAATTGCTGACAAAGTTGGTTATCAAGATACAGGCTACTTCACAAGTCTCTTTAAGAAAAAATTAGCCACCACACCTAACGCCTATCGCGACACAGTGCGAGCAAAGCTCTTTAGCCCCTGACCTTTTTCTTAAAAAATACCTTCGACGCAAAAGACATCGAAGGTATTTTTATACCGCGTTACAACGTTTTTATGCTGCACCAACGCTCGCCGGAACCACCGTTAGCTTTTCCGTGGATTGAACGCCGATCGGAATTGTTCGTGGCTTCATTGCTTCAGGAATAACGCGTTGCAAATCGATATGCAACAATCCGTTTTCATAGTTTGCTGATTTTACTTGCACATGATCAGCTAATTGAAAGCGACGCTCAAAGCTGCGGGCCGCAATACCCTGATGCAAGTATGTACGCTGCTGATCATCGGCAACTTTGTTGGCTGACACAGTTAAATTATTTTGATTAACTTCAATTGCCAACTCAGCTTGATCAAATCCGGCAACCGCCATTGTAATTCGATATTTATCCTCACCCGTCAATTCAATATTGTATGGGGGATAACTAGGTTGATTCTGTTCTGCGCGCGACAAGTTATCCAATAAACTCGCCATACGATCAAAACCAATTGCAGAACGATAAAGGGGGGTGAAATCAAAACTACGCATATTAATATCCTCATTGAGCAATATATAAAGTTCGACTTATCTTTTTGATCAAGTCAATTCGACGTTGTGTGACCCTCTAATGAGCGATCACACGGATGATTTAAGGATCGATAAGAGTATTTCAAGAGGAGGTAAAAAAATTTAAAGACTCTAATTATAAAAAAAGAAAATTCTTCCAACACGAGAGCTCCCCCAAAAAAACCGAGCCCCGTATTTATTGCGCCATATACCTGGAAGATAATTTAAAAGATCAAAATGTTATTAACAAATATCAATAAAAACTTGCTATTCAACAGGAGATCATCAATATAGATAGTGAGGGTCGGGATTATTCGCGGAACTCAACGCCGAATCCCAGCCCCCTAACATAAACGTTAAGGAGCCCTACGATGAAACCTGCTGTCGATGTTGTATATCGTGATTTGGATTCTTCTACTGCACTAAACGACATCATCATAAAAAAACTTGAAAAACTCAGCCGCTATACCGATCAATTAGTTCATAGCCGTGTTGTTCTAGATACCCCCCACCACCACAAACACAAAGGCAAACAATTTCGTGCTTCAATCGAGCTGGATATTGTTGGCCACCCATTGTCCATTACCCAGGATGATGAATCCATTCATGTTGCCGTAAGAGACGCCTTCTCAAGCGCAGAACGTAAAGTCAAACAACTGGCAGCTCGTCAACGCAACACCCGCTAAATTAAGCCCCCTAAAATGAAAAAACCGGGACCATTACTGATCCCGGTTTAATTCAATCTAATTTCCGACAGCGATTAAGCAGCGCCGAGCTTCGCAGATTTTTTATTGATTAGATGATTCAAATTAGCCAGGGACTGCATATGGCTATAAATCAACTCTAATCCATCCTTTTTAAACAGATCCAGAGCATCCGCATCACTTAAAGCCTTGAGCTTCTCACGCTTAACCACATAGAAACCCGTCAAATTCATGTTCGACTCTTCGCGTCCTTTAAACGTAATATTTGCTTGCATCGGCTCAAGCAAATTTAACTCATGCAAACGCTTACAGAAAACCTTCGTCATTTCAGCGCGATATTGATAATCTTTAAGAAACTCTACCACTTCCTTCAGATGCGCTGTGTGCTCACCATTTTCTTCAAATAAACGACGACCGCTATCCCCACTTTTCAATACAGCCTTACTATCTGCATCGATACACAACGCCATAGTATCAGCACCTTTATCACTGCCCAGCACAAAGGGATAACGGCGAACAAATGCAGGAATATAACGTGATGTAAATTGATGATTTTCATTCAGAAAGAGGTTTTCCCCCTCCTTCAAACCCATAATCGCCAAGGGGATATATTCACCCTCAGTGGCAGTTGCGGAAAACACAATGGGGAATTCACCTGCAGCAAAAGGAATTTCTGTAGCCAGTACAGGAGCAGAAATCATATGCGACACAAACGAATAGTCCGCAACAAGAACAGACCAATTGCGATGAAGTTCAGATGACAATGGCTGAATGTTGTCATACATCATGAGTTGTTTTGCCACGGAAATACCTCTATTTATTGTCTTAGCTAGAAATGAAAATCAACGATAAACCACAAAATAGGCGGTGTGCATGGTAGCACTTTCACAATCAACTGCCACTAAAAGAGCTTATATTTGGGTTCGCAAATATGGCGCCTCTAAAAACACAAAAGCCCGCTCTTAAAGCGGGCTTTTGTGTAGATAATCTTTATTGCAAAAATGGTCGGAACGGCGGGATTTGAACCCACGACCCCTACACCCCCAGTATAGTGCGCTACCTGACTGCGCTACGCTCCGACATTTTCTAACGGATACCGATAAAATTCAGTATCGCGAAGGTGCGGCATAATACCTTAAATTATTGCCAATGCAATCAGAGATTTAAGAATTAATATCCGAATCCATCAAGCAAACATCCGAACAAAACAAAGGGGTATTTTTTGGACAATTATTTAATTTTTAAAAGATCTAGGAGATGTTCCAGATCATCAATCATACGCACTACCAACTGATTCAATTGACCAGAATCAGCAGGAGCAGTATCACTCGACATCTGTAATCGCGCCCCTCCAATAGTAAAACCTTGGTCGTAGAGCAAACTACGGATTTGACGAATAGTTAATACATCTTGACGCTGGTAATACCGACGATTACCCCGGCGTTTAACAGGATTCAATTGAGGAAACTCTTGTTCCCAATAACGCAACACATGTGGTTTTACCGCACACAATTCACTCACTTCACCAATTGTGAAATAGCGCTTGCCGGGGATTGCGGGAAGTTCGTCGTTATGACTCGGTTCCAACATAAGCTTCTACTCGTGCCTTAAGTTTTTGTCCTGGACGGAAGGTAACTACACGCCGGGCGCTAATCGGTATCTCTTCGCCCGTCTTGGGGTTCCTGCCCGGACGCTGGCTTTTATCACGCAATTCAAAATTGCCAAAACCAGAGAGTTTGACCTGTTCATTATTTTCCAAAGCATGGCGGATCTCTTCAAAAAAGAGCTCCACCAACTCTTTGGCTTCCCGTTTATTGAGTCCGAGATCCTCATAAAGTTTCTCGGCCAAATCTGCTTTGGTCAGAGCACCATCCGACATAATTATTATTCCCTATCTGAGGGTAGCGGAAAAATTCACCCCCAGATACTGAACAATCGAGTCAATGGAGGCGTTGATCTCATCTTCATTAAGAGTGCGTGAAGGATGCTGAAAGGTCAACCCCATTGCAACACTTTTTCTATGTGGATCAATGCCTTTGCCCATATATACGTCAAATACCTTTAAGTCGATAAGGTGTTCGCCGGCTTGGGCTTTAACCGCCCCCAAGAGGCTTTCCACAGCCAAGTCACGCCCCACCAAAAGAGCAAGGTCACGGCGCACTTCAGGAAATTTTGATAGTGAAGTAAATGCCGGGATTCTGGCTTTTAACAAAGAACTGAGACGCACCTCAAATAAATAGACTGACTGCGGAATATCCAATTGTTGCTGCAAGCTGGGATGCAAAGCACCAATAACTCCCTGCCATTCGCCGTCGCGGTAAATCTCAGCGGTTTGGCCAGGATGCAATGCTGGATGCTTGCCCGGCTTAACGAGAAAGGTCGACTCATCGCCAGTTAATGCCAACAGGGACTCCAGATCGCCTTTGAGATCAAAGAAATCCACCGTTTCAACCGCGTTCGCCCAGGATTCAGGCGCTCGGCCGCCGTAGATCAAGCCGGCGAGCATCATCTCTTGCTTAAGTCCCTCCCCAGAAGGCACAAAGCGCAACCCGGATTCAAACAAACGGACGCGGTTTTGCTGACGATTAAGGTTATTGCGCAGAACACTAACCAAACCAGGCATCAAACTGGTACGCATCGCCGCCATATCGGCACTGATTGGATTGCGCAACACAACCGGTGACACTTCGGGATCAAACAGCGCAGACAATTTTGGCTCGATAAAACTGTAGGTGATTGCCTCTTGATAGCCGCGTGCAATCAATTGTTTGCGCAGCGCAGGCAAGCCCATTTGCGCTTCGGGGTGGGGCTCTATATCAAGCGGAGCCGCGAGACTACGAGTTGGCAAACGGTTATAGCCATAGACGCGTGCGAGTTCTTCCAGTAAATCAGCTTCGATAGAAATATCAAAACGATAGCTCGGGACACTAAACACCCAACCATCGGCGTTTTGCGATAACAATGAAAGCCCCAAGCGAGCAAGAATATCGACCACCTCGTCATCAGCCATTTCCAAACTCAAGCCACTAACAATGCGCGCTTTGCGCAAGC
>DATIGS010000244.1:0-1585 GCA_035481425.1 Cellvibrio sp.
GGGCATGCTGTTCACATTGGCCGGCCTGGTGATGCTCGTGTTTGCCAATAGTTTTGCCTGGCTGCTGATTGCATCGGCAGTAATTGGTTTAGGCTCATCAGCATTTCACCCGGAAGCATCGCGTGTTGCACGTATGGCATCGGGCGGACGTTTTGGCTTCGCACAATCATCGTTCCAGGTGGGTGGCAATGCGGGTGCAGCATTAGGCCCATTATTGGCAGCGGCGATTATTATTCCGCGCGGGCAAGGTGCAATTGGTTGGTTCACACTGTTTGCGATTGTCGGCTTTGCCGTGTTATTCAGCGTAGCGCGCTGGACAATTCGCTCGCGAGCATCGATCAAGAGTGTGAAAAAACATTCGCACTTTGCACATCTGTCACGCAATCAGGTAATTGGCGCAATCGGGATATTAGCGTTCCTTGTATTTTCCAAATACATCTACATGACCGCATTTAGCAACTATTACACTTTTTATTTGATGGAGAAATTTTCCACCTCCGTTAGCGACGCACAATTATTTTTGTTTTTATTTTTAGCCGCGGTTGCGATCGGCACATTTGCCGGCGGCCCGGTTGGCGACAAGATTGGTCGTAAGGCAGTGATTTGGATTTCCATCCTCGGCGTTGCACCTTTCACGTTACTTCTGCCTTACTGCAATTTGTTTTGGACAGCAGTTTTATCGGTAGTAATTGGATTGGTTCTATCTTCGGCATTTTCAGCGATTATCGTATTCGCACAGGAACTGATGCCAACGAAAATCGGCATGATCTCCGGTTTATTTTTTGGTTTTGCTTTTGGCATTAGTGGAATTGCAGCGACGATATTGGGCGCATTGGCAGATGCGACCAGCATCGAACATGTATTTGATTATTGCGCGTATTTACCGTTGCTGGGTGTAGTGACTATTTTGTTGCCGAAGATGAAGAAAGATTAATTGCTGTACTAGACTGCCCGCCATTCGGCGGGCAGCGCTTCCACCAAATAATCCATCAACGCGCGCACTTTTGGTGTTAATTGATGGCGATCGCGCACGCAGGCGTAAATATCCAGCGGTTCAACTTCGGCATTAAAACCGGTGCACTCGTCGCAGGTAAATAATTCTTTCAGCTCGCCACGGCGCAAATAATCATTAGCGACAAATGCAGCCAAACGGGTAATGCCACCACCTGCGGCTGCGAGCCGCGCGAGCACATCTATATCATCACTGATAATTGCCGCGCGTACTTCTGCATCAAATCGCACACCATTTTCGACAAATCCCCAGCGCAGAAACCGCCCGTCGGCGGCGAGGCGAAACACCAGGCAATCATGCTCGCGCAAATCCGCCGGTGTTTTTGGTCGGCCAGCGCGCGCGATATATTCCGGCGATGCACAAAAAATTGTTGGCACAGTCGCAATTTTGCGCGCGACCATTCCATCGTCCAATTGCTGTTTGATGCGGATACTCACATCCACCGATTCCTGCACATGATCCACTCGCCGGTCGGTTGATGTGAGTTCAATTTCCAAACGCGGATGGCGCTGGTTAAACGCGGGAATCAACGGCGCCAATACATGGCGACTAAAAGCGGCAGTAGAGGCGATG
>DATIGS010000245.1:0-9662 GCA_035481425.1 Cellvibrio sp.
AGAAGGAACGGTTGTAACCCAGGTTAAAGCTGCGCCCCACGCCGGTAAAGTTGCGGATATCGTTCGGGCTGCTTTGCGAGTAATAAGTGAAATAGTATTCGTCGGTCAGGTTTTGCACCGAGAAACTGAACACCCCGTCCAGGGCTTCCAGGGTCGCGTTGAAATCCCAGGTGGTATAGCCATCAAACGAATTGGTGACTTTGCCAGCGGCGTTTTTCACATCGCGATCAAACAGATAATTCATTTGCAGGCGCGTATCTATGCGGCCGGTCCAACTGCGATCCCAACTCAGGTTGGCGCGGTCGGGCGAAATATTGGTGCCGCCCAAATCCGAATCCACCTTGCCATCTTTGTTGGAGTCATAGCGGCCAGTCGCCTGTGCATAGCGCAAGCCGAATAAGTCCACATCGGTCGCCGCCCATGAAGTGCTGAACTCAATGCCGTCGATTTCGGTGCGCTCGCGCGAGGTGGTGTAGATACCATCAGCATCGCGCTCAAGGCGCTCGCCAAAATCGGATTCCGAAGCGTAGTAACTCAACTGCGCGGTGACATCGCCAGTTTTAAATTCCACGCCGACTTCGCTGCTCTCGGTCAGGATGGGTTTCAAATCCAGAAAACCTTCCACACTTTGGTTGGGCTGGTTGATGCCGCGCAGCACCCGGCCGACATCGGGCATGGAAAAGGCTTCGGCATAGTTGGCGAAAACGCGCCAGGCTTCAGTGAACTGGTAGGTGCCGCCGTAGTTGTACAGGGTCTCGGAAAACTCCGGTTCACCGCCTTCCACAAAACGGCTGCCATAGGAGGCGAGCGTGGTGAAGTCATCCACCTTGAGCTTGGATTCCTCATGGCGCACACCGGCGGTCAGGGTCAGCTTATCGACGCCGGTAAACTCAGCTTGCATATAAGGGGCGATGTTTTCGTACTGGGTGGGCGGTACCCAGGCGCGTCCGGTCTGGATCAGCTCCTGCCAGGTTTCGTCTTGCAACAGGTCGACACCATAGACAAGATTCACCGGCAAGCTGGCGATCTGGTCGGCAACCAGGGTGATCTTGGCGCCGGTTTTTTCCGAATTGTTTTGCGATTGGTCGATCAGGTTCGGACCATAGGCAGGGTCCTGGAAGGTGGCCAAGGGCACAACTTCAGCGCCGTAAGTGCCGGCGAAATCCTGGCTGAAACCCTGGATACGCAATTTCTGCCCGAGGAAATCGTCATTGGTGTAATTCAGGCTGATGGCGGTCACTTCGTTGCTCGCGCCGGCGCCGACGATCTCACCTTTTTTCGCGCTGCTCGGGATACCTTCAGACTCATCGCCCGGCACCGAAATCCAGTTGTTCTTGTTCTCCACTTTATAGCGGTTAACCATCAATTCGATGCGCTGGTCGTCCCAGTCGTAGCCGCCCTTCACAAAGCCATTCCAGGATTCGGAATCCATGGTATCGCCCTGGGTATTGTCGGCGCCGATGATATCGCCGTGGCCGTCATAGGCGACGCCGCTGTCGCGCAGGCTGATACCGGCGATAAAGTCGGCATTGCCGATGCGGTTGGAGACGTTATAGCTCAGGCCATAATCCGCGCTTTCGCCTACATCTTCGGTTTGGAAACCGGTGCTCAGGCGGATGTTTTGTTCCAGTTTGGCGGCCGGCTTTTTAGTGATCAGGTTAATCACCCCGCCCGATGCGCCCATGCCGTGGATCGCATTGGCGCCGTGCAGCACTTCCACGCGCTCAATCACCGAAGGGTCAACGGTATTGCCTTCGCGGCCGCCATCGCGCAGCGGGTTGGATTGCGGTACACCGTCAATCATGTACAAGGGTTTGCGCCCGCGCAGGGTTTCACCGGCATTGGTCATTTTCTGGCGACTGGGCGAGAAGCCGGGGATCAGGTTGCCGAGCACGGTAGAGAGGTCATCCTGGATCGACAATTGTTGTTCCAGCTCCGCCGGATTAATCACGGTCACGGTATTGGGAATAGTGCTCAGCGGGCGCTCGGTACGGCTGGCGCTCACGAAAACTTCTTCAACGGCTGGCTCGGCGGCAACACTGAGGCTTGGCAGCAGCGCACTGGACATCAACAAAAACAGGCTGGAACGGGGAAAAGGAGACATCGGGGAATTCCTGTAACGGGGCGCTATAAACGCAGGTGGAAAATCGGCGCGAATTTTAACTTCAATGAGAATTGTTATCAATGGCGGATGATTCTACATGCGGTTAAATTGTGTAAGGCGGATGCGGGCGGTTTTTCAGATACGCAGGATTCTGCTAGCGTGGCGGGCATTCAGACAGGCAGATTTATCGAGAGTCCAGATGCCGAATTTTCACCACATAATCCCCTCACCCGTCGGCCACTTGACCCTGATCGCCAACGATCAAGGTGTGCTCGCCGTGCTCTGGGAAAATGAAGATCCACAGCGTGTGGGCATTGATAAGGGTGAGCAGCGCGATGATTTTCCGCTGCTTCTGCTGACTGAAAAACAATTGCGTGAATATTTCGATGGGGCGCGCAAAACATTTGAGTTGCCGCTGCACTTTCATGGCACCGATTTCCAGCAGCAAGTCTGGCGCGCCCTGCTCACCATTCCCTATGGCGAAACGCGCAGTTATTTGCAAATCGCGCAGCAGATTGGCAATGAAAAATCCGTGCGCGCAGTGGGTGCGGCAAATGGCAAAAATCCTATTTCGATAATCGCTCCCTGCCATAGGGTGATAGGGTCATCCGGCAAACTCACCGGCTTTGCCGGCGGGCTGGAAGCAAAAGCATTTTTGTTGCAGTTGGAATCACCCAAGGTGCAAGCGGAGTTCTGGCCGTAAACGCATTGCGTGTTTTCCAAAGGCAATGCGTTTTACTTTATCAGCAATCCTTTTCGCAGACTTTCAAGTCGGCAATCCAGGGCTCATTGAGGCGGCCATAATGCACATTGGCTGTGAAATGCGATTCGCTATCCAGCGTTATGCCCTGTAAAAAATCATTGGAAATATACAGCGATTCAACCGCGAGATTATTTATCCTGACGGCGGTGATTTTCTTTTTCGGATCGTCGCAGCGATTGTAATCGGCTTGCAATTCGGCCGGCACAATTACCAATGTCGCATTCGTGGTAGTAGCGCGTGTGCGCAGCGATGCTTCCAATAATTCGCGCTCCGCCGCCGCATCGATTACAAAAAGCCGTGAGACCGTATTGTTTGCTGCGTTTAGCGATTCTTTGGCACCCGCACGTTTTTCCTGTAATGCTTTTTCTGACAGCTCGGTATTGGTTTCCGGTTGCAACGTTTGTAGATGTTCGTAGTTCCGTTTTATACGCGCGACAAAATCAGCATAACTCTGGCCATTTAATTCAAGCAAAACCCATCCTTCCTTTTTATCGTAAGGGTGATGGTTTTGCTCGCAGGCGGGAAACTGGAAGCTTGAAAAATGCGAATCGCTCAGAGCAAGCCTGCGATCATATGACCAACCAAAACCAGCTGGCTCAAACACATCTGATGAGGAATCCAACACCATCCAGCGCAGGCTCACACGTTTACTCGAATCTTCTTTTTGGAAGCCGTAGTTATAGGGTAATTGCAATTCCCGTTCGCTCAATTGCAATGTCGCTACCACTTCCGCGCGATTAAAAAATACTTTGCCCAGGATTGCGGCATTCACCACCAGCACACAAGCGATCGCGAGCCAAACCAGTTTTTTGGAAGAGGAATTCAATGCGTTCATGCTTGGCCTCCTGCCTCTTGAGTTTTTTGCTGTGCTATTTGTTGCGCTATCGTTTGTTGTGTTTTGCGCAAACGATTAAATACCATCAACGCCAGGATGGCGGTCAGGCCGATCACCAAAAAGAACAGGTATTTTGGCAACCAGTCCCACCACCAATCAAAAAACTTGGTAAATAAAAACAGTGCAAAAAAGATATTCCCTGCAAGCATTAAATTTGCCTTCTGTGTGCGCAAACCATAGAGCACCAGCAACGCGCTGCATACAAAGCCGAGGGTTTGGTAAATGCCTTCAATTACCGATGGCGGCCAGGGCAAATAACTTCCCGAGCCCCAATTTGCCAGAATCAGCAGTGCGATAAAAAACACCACTACGGAAAGGATTTGGTAAATGCCAGTGAAGCCATGAAAATTTTCCTGCTTGAACCAGAGTGGCAATGCAAAAAATAGCAGCGCGGGCAAAATAAAATGTTCCGGCCGCTCGCCCACATAAATCCAGTAACTGCCAAGCCATGTCCCACATTTGGCACCGATAAAAATAAAGCTGCAAATTATCGCCGCCGCGAGTAGCAAACGCACCTGCAACATATAAGCAAGCAAAAATCCGTAGAGCGCAAACACCGCAAACGCATTGGGCGATGGGGTTAAATTAAAAATGCTGCCGAGCATCGCAATATTGAGCGTCCAGCTCACAAAAGACACCAATGCCGCGAGCTTGGCGTAATAGCCGGATGCATCAAATCTTTTCACCACAATCGCAGCGGCCAAACCAAGCAGGGGCGCCGCAATTAAAATGGCGACCTGTGCGACGGTGGAGAAATATCCCCAGTACTGGTAGAAAAGAAAAAATAAACTCGCCGCCAGTGCCGCCGCACCCAGGAAAGAAACAATTTGCATCCCGAGCGACAAATGCGCCGAGTGCTCATTCAAATCAATATCCTGCGCCTGCTGCAATTCGTGCAGCAAATTGTCGTGATAGGCGCGTATGCCAGTGGCGCTTGCCGCGGGCAATTGCAGCAATCCCTGCTCAGCTAAAAGCGCTTGCTCGGCGCGAAATGCGCGGATTTGGTCAGCGCGCGCCTGCGCGCGGGTTTTGGAGATCTTATTCAATGGTGCTTCCCTCTACCGCGTTGGTTAAATAATGATTGGTGGTTCAGTTCTCGATTAAATTACCTGTGGTGCCCTACAAAATATTTTCATATAAAAACTCGGCCACGCCGTCTTCAGTGTTGCACCGCGCGCGCAGCGCCGTGGGAAATAATAGCTGCAATTTTTCGCTGGCGTTGGTCATCACCACCGGATGCGCCACCGTCCTGAACATTTCCACATCATTAAAGCCATCGCCAAACGCCATGGTGTTAGCGAGAGGTAGCGAAAGTTTTTCCAGCAGCCATTTCAGTGAATGGCCTTTGGAAATATTGTGCGGCATTGCCTCCAGATAATAATCATCGGAAAAGGTCAGGTGGATTGGCAGAGGATGCGGCAAGGCGGCTATGATCTGCGCTTTTAATTTCTGCAACTTGATGTGCTCGCCGTAGAACAAAATTTTCAGCGCAGGCGTGGTTTGCATTTCTTGCATGCTGATCTGGCGATAAAAAAATTGCGATTGCGCATGCGCCTCCAACATGGATTCGCAAGGCGCATTCACCAGCCAGGCCGAATCGGTATACATATTCAAATGCACTCCCGCCATCTCGCCCAGTGGCAACAAAATTTCGTTGATTTGCAACGGCAACAGCTCGCGATAAATCAACTCGCCCGCTTCATTGTGGACGGTTGCCCCATTGCAAGTAATCGCCGCGATGCCGCCGCCTAATTGCTGGACATAAGCGCGGATATCCTGATAGTGGCGCCCGGTCGCAATCACCACCCTGTTCCCGCGATCGCGCAATTCCTGCAGCGCGCCAATGGTCCGCGGCGAAAGCTCATGCGCATCATTGAGCAGGGTTCCGTCCATATCGAAGATAAAAGTACTGGGTTGCTGGTGGCGTAACTGTTCGTACATCTGAAGCTCGCAGTGATGGGGATTTTTGACAGGGCAAAGTGTCTCATAAATTCGCTTTTAGGCGCATATAAATGTTGAAAATCGCATTTTTATGCGCATAATAATGCAATAAATTACATTTTTACGCGCATAAAAGTGTACTTTGGGACCCTCCAGTGTATCCATCAGGATTATCCCCATGAAACGGTTGCTACTTGAAAAGCTGATGGTCTGGAAAGCTCAGGCGGAACGAAAGCCATTGTTGATCGATGGTGCCCGGCAGACAGGCAAAACCTATCTATTGCGAACCCTGTTTGGGCAGGAGTTTGCTAATGTTTTGCATATAGATTTCCTGGAGCGCCCACAGTTGATCGACGCCTTTGCAGGCTCTTTGGCTCCAGCTGAGGTTTTGTCGAACATCGAATTGCTCACCGGGCAAATCTTCAATCCTGATACTGACCTGCTCATTCTAGATGAAATCGGTGAGTGCCCAAGGGCAGTTACCGCGTTGAAATATTTTGCAGAGAAAGCACCCACATGGTTTGTCGCGGCGAGCGGTTCCAATATCGGGCTGCTTAATTCATTTCCGGTTGGGAAGGTAGAGCAATACAATTTGCGGCCGCTGACCTTCAGGGAATTTTTATGGGCAGCCAATGAGCCTGTATTGTTAAAAGCTTATGAAGCGCAAACCAATTCGGCCGCTGCCCACAGCAAACTCTTTGAAAAATTAACGGATTATTATTTCACTGGCGGCATGCCCGAGGCTGTCGCCAGCTGGTTCAATAATGCCGGAAAAAGTATTGTGGGGCGCATCGGCGACGTACAAAAAATCCATGCGGATTTAGTCTCTGGCTACAAACGCGATTTTGGCAAGTATTCCGGTAAGATCGATGCGCAATTAATTGAATCGGTGTTTAGTAGTATTCCTGCGCAACTGTCCGCCGTGATGGATGAATCGGTCAAACGTTTCAAATTCAAGGGCATTGCCGAACGCAAGTCCCGCTACGCCGAATTTGAAAGCCCAATCACCTGGTTACACCAATGCCGCCTCGTTTTAAAAAATTATCCAATAGAAGGCCAACCGAAATCGCCACTCGCGGCTTATCAAAAAGAAAATATGGTGAAACTGTTTTTGTTTGATGTAGGCCTGCTTAACCACATGCTCAACACTGGCTATAAAGAGATTAAACAGCAAGGTTACGAATACAAGGGTTACATTGCCGAAAATTTTGTGCAGCAAGAGTTAGCAGCACTTGGCATTGAACCGAGCTTTTCATGGGTCGATGCCCGTGCCGAAATTGAATTTATTGTGGCGAGCCAAGAAGGCTTTGCTGTCCCGGTAGAAGTAAAAAGCGGAAAGCGCACCCGCGCCAAATCGCTCCAATCCTACATCACAAAATGCGCGCCGCATAAAACAATAAAGCTGACAGGTACTCAAGGGTCGCCTTTGGAAGAGCAGGTCAATATTGTGTTGCCGCTGTATTATGCGGAATATATCTTCGAAAAGATCTAAGCCAAGAAAAGGGAGATATTTGCACGCTCAACTAATCGCCTAAAAATTGCAGCTTGGAGCGGTGAAGCATACACACAATGTTGAATAGGAAACACTTGTGAGCGTACAAGGATAAGTTTGGTAAAAATCTAACTTCTGCGGATATTCCTCCTGTTCAATCAGTCACACTCTGTACCGATTAATTGAATAATATTGCTCCAAGGAGAAATAAATGCTGAATCGATGTATTACCGGCTTGATGTTATTGATTGCAAGCGTCGGCCTCCAGGCTGAATCACCCAAGCCTGCAACCTACACCAGCGACAAATTAATCCCGGTAGCGGATTTAGGAAAAAAACGCGCGATCGGTGTCAGCGTATCCTCCGATAACCGCCTCTTTGTTTCATTCCCCAATAGGCCAACCAATTACCAATATGGTCTGGTGGAAATCATTAATGGCAAGGAAAAGGTATATCCCGATGCAGCCTGGAATGAAACCACCGGTGACCAGAGCAAACGTTTTGTCAGCGTGCAAGATCTCTACGTCGATACCAAAGATAATTTGTGGGTGCTGGATTCAAAACCATCGGGCGGCTCTATCTTTGGTAAAACTGCGGATCAAAAACCGGAAGGTTATTTCAAACTGCTGAAGATCAACGTTAAAACCAATCAAGTGGAAAAAGTCTATCATTTCGATGGCCTCGACAAAGTGAGTTCAGGTTTAAACGATGTTCGCGTCGATACCGATAAAAATCTCGCTTATTTATCCGACCCGGGCCAAAGCGCAATTGTGGTACTCGATTTAACCTCGGGTAAAACCAGAACCCTATTAAAGAAACATCCCGTCACCCAAGCCGATCCCAATATCGTGCTGAGTTATGACGGCAAAGAAATGCGCAATAAAGAGGGCGCACCATTCCGCTCTAATATCAACGGCATTGCGCTCACTAAAGACAATAAATATTTTTATTTCAAACCGATCAACAAACTGAATTTATATCGCATAGAAACCCGCTATCTGGCAGATGCATCGCTGTCAGATAAAGAGCTGGGTAATAAAGTGGAAGACTTGGGAAAAACCGCAGTAACCCACGGCTTGGAAGCGGATAAAAAAGGCAACATCTACCTCACATCATCGCTTGATTACAGCATCAAATATTTTTCACCCGATGGAAAACTTCACACCTTGGTACAAGACTCCCGCCTGCTCTGGCCTGATTCCTTAGGCATTGGTAGCGATGGCTATTTATATTTCTCCTGCGCCCAACTACAACGCGATCCACAATGGAGCAACGGCGAAGACCGCACCGAATATCCCTACACAATATTCAAAGTGAAATTACCGCAATAATTTCCTCTCACAAAAGTAGCCCGTATGGAGCCTAGCGAAATACGGGTGCTTTTACTCTCAGTTTAAATCCGCAAAGACAACCCCCGTATTCCGTTACACTCCATACGGGCTACAGTTTCCGTGCACTTACGGAGCTAAATACTGCAGCTATTCAATCGTTGAATTAGTTTGTTACATTTCGTTTGTCAGGATTCTGTTAGTTTTTTGTACTCACGCAGGTTTTTGGGCGGTGACGCTTAAATACTATTGTCGCGTGAGAATCCTGACTGTCGCTAATTAATACCAAAGGAACTGTTATGAAAATCTTGGAACGTTTTTACAAGTTAAGTTTGTCGTGTGTTTTGCTATCACCACTAATGGCCACTGCTGATGTGAATAAGGAATATCAGCTCGATAAAAAAGCGCCAGCGGCGATAGATTGGCAGCCCTGCTATAGCGCTGAAAATCCCAACCTGCTATGCGCGCAATATACGGTGCCATTAAATTATCAAAGCACACGTAAAAATCCGCAGACGATTCAACTGGCGCTGATTAAATTGCCCGCGCGCAATCCCGCGCAAAAACCACTTGGCAGTCTCTTCCTGAACCCCGGTGGGCCAGGTGGCAGTGGCGTGGCATTTGTGCGCTTTGCCGGTGAATATTTATTTAACCAGGAGGTGCGCGATAACTACGATTTGATCGGCTTTGATCCGCGCGGCACCAATCTCAGCCAGCCCATCACCTGTGGCTTAACGCCGGAATACGCCAGCCAAATTCTGCCACCCTTTGAATTTCCGGTTACGCGCAAACAGGAAAAGCAAAAGATTGCCAGTGATAAAGCGCTCAATGCGCTCTGCGCCAAAAATGGCAACGCGATAATGCACCACATGACCACCGCCAATGTGGCGCGCGATCTGGATGTGTTGCGTCAAGCGGTAGGCGATGAGCTACTCAATTATGTTGGCTATTCCTACGGCTCCTATCTGGGCGTTACCTATGCGAATTTATTTCCGCAAAAAGTGGGGCGCCTGGTGGTGGATGGCGTGCTTGACCCAGTGGCCTGGTCGACGGGTAAAAACTGGAGCGGCTGGATAGTCCCGGTGACTACGCGGCTAGAGAGTGATAAAAACAGCATGGCGACCTTGAATGAATTTTTCC
>DATIGS010000246.1:0-5710 GCA_035481425.1 Cellvibrio sp.
ACTTTGGTCACCAGCGGGCAAGTAGCATCAAACACTTGCAGGCCGCGATCCTCGGCTTCTTTGCGCACAGCTTGAGATACACCATGCGCGCTGAAAATTAAAATAACATTATCGGGAACCTGATCCACCTCATCGACAAAAATTGCACCGCGCTCGCGCAGTGAATCCACCACAAATTTGTTGTGCACAACTTCGTGACGCACATAAATGGGCGCACCGAATACATCGAGTGCACGGTTCACTATGTCGATCGCGCGATCAACACCGGCACAAAAACCGCGGGGATTGGCGAGTTTGATTTGGGTCATGATCAGTGCACCTGAACCGGTTCGATTTTAAGGATAGCGACTTCAAATAAAATATCGCGCCCAGCCAATGGGTGATTAAAATCGACCACCACAACTTCGTCATCAAAGCGCTGGACCACACCGGGCAGTTCGGTTTTTTGGGCATCTGCGAATGACAGCATCAGCCCCTCACTTAACTCCAGATCCGGGCTGAATTGGCTGCGCGCGATTTCCTGAATATTGTTTGGATTGCGCTGGCCAAAACCGTCTTCCGGTTTAATCACCAGTGTTTTGTGTTCGCCTTCCATCATGCCAAACAGCGCTTTTTCAAAACCGGGCAACAAATTGCCGTCGCCTACAGTAAAGGTTGCAGGATCGCGTTCGAAGTTGGAATCAACCATGTCGCCGTTATCCAGCTGTAAGGCAAAATGCAGGGTAATTTTAGTGCCGGGACCAATCGCTAATTCACGCATTCGCTTTTTTCTCTTTACTAAACAACATATCAATAATTAACACTGCAGCGCCCAAAGTAATTGCTGAATCGGCAAGATTAAATGCCGGCCAATAATTATCCTGATAATGCACCACAATAAAATCCACTACGTGCCCCAGTACGATACGGTCATACAGATTGCCCAATGCACCGCCGAGGATAAACGCCAAAGCAAATGCCTCGCCCGGTTTTTCCTGCGCGGTGCGCGCAATCCACACACTTAACAATGCGCTTGCCGCAATAGCGATGACCGCAAAAAACCAGCGCTGCCAACCACCTGCATCGGCCAGGAAACTAAACGCTGCACCAGTGTTATAAGCCAGGGTGAAGTTAAAAAAGGAAGTGAACACTTTGGTTTCACCGTATTCAAATGCCGCTTCAATTGCATGCTTGCTGGCCTGGTCCAAAGCAACAACAACTAACGCAACGACATACCAAAACCAGCTTTTCTGATAAATTTTTAACGGCATCTTATCCACACTTCAACAAAATAACTTAAGCGAAATGGCGCGTTTCACCAGCGCCATCCACGTTTTCCACACAACGCAAACAAATTGTTAGGTGCTTCTGGTTTGCACCTACATCGGCGCGGTGATGCCAGCAGCGTTCGCACTTGGCATGCTCCGATTTTTTTACCGCCACTTGCAGGCCAGCCACATCAGTGGCTTCAGCACTATTTGCCTCAGCTAATGGACGAATTTCTGCTGTTGAGGTGATCAATACAAAACGCAACTCATTGGCGAGTTTTTGCAGTTCAGCATGCAGCGTTTCATCGCAGAACAACACAACTTCAGCGCCCAATGAACCACCTACTTCACCCGCAGTGCGTTTTGCTTCGAGCACTTTATTCACCGCGGTTTTAACATCGGCGACCAAATCCCAATAGCTGTCTGCAAATGAATCCGCTGGCATTACAGGCAATTGATACCATTCCGCCACAAACACATTGGCTTCGCGCTCACCGGCAATTTCTTTCCAGATTTCATCGGCAGTAAAACTTAAAATGGGCGCAATCCAGCGCACCATTGCTTCAATCACGTATTGCAATGCAGTTTGTGCCGAACGACGTGCAAGTGCATCACTTTTTACGGTGTATTGGCGATCTTTAATAATATCGAGATAAAAACCACCCAACTCCACCACACAAAAGTTATGCAGCTTTTGGTAGATCAAATGCAATTGATAACTGTCGTAAGCAGCGATGATTTCTTTTTGCAGCTGCGCGGTGCGCGAAACTATCCAGCGATCCAACTGCAACATATTTTCTGGCGCAACCGCATCCGTCGCAGGGTTAAAACCCGTCAGGTTCGACAAAATAAAACGCGCGGTATTGCGGATACGACGATAAGAATCGGCGGTACGTTTTAAAATCTCATCAGACACACTCATCTCAGTGCTGAAATCTGTTGCAGCTACCCACAAACGCAGCACATCCGCACCCAAATCGTTCATCACTTTTTGCGGTGGAATCACGTTGCCAATCGACTTGGACATTTTGCGGCCTTGGGCATCCACCACAAAACCGTGCGTCAACACAGTTTTATAAGGGGGTACTGCATGCATCGCCATAGACGTTTTCAGCGATGACTGGAACCAGCCGCGATGCTGGTCAGAGCCTTCCAGATATAAATCCGCGGGGAAGCGCAAACCGGCGCGCTGCGCGAGCACCGCGTAATGGGTCACACCGGAATCGAACCATACATCCAAAGTGTCAGTCACTTTTTGATATTTATCGGCATCGGCACCGAGTAATTCTGCTGCTTCCAGTTCGAACCAGGCATCCATTCCGCCCTGCTCAACTTTTTTCGCAACCGCTTCAATCAAACGCGCAGTTTCCGGATGCAACTCTTGTGTTTCTTTATTTACAAACAGCGCGATAGGAACGCCCCAGGTGCGCTGGCGGGAGATACACCAGTCAGGCGATGTGGCCAACATCGCATCAATACGCGCCTTGCCCCAGTCAGGCACCCACTCAACACCTTCAACGGCTTGCGCAACCTGATCGCGTAAATTGTTTTTGCTCATGCTCACAAACCACTGCGGCGTCGCGCGGAAAATCAGCGGCGTTTTGGTGCGCCAGCAGTGCGGGAAGCTGTGGGTGATTTTGCCTTGCGCCAAGAGCGCATTTTTTTCGATTAAAAGTGCAACGACTTTTTCATCGACTTTGTATACGTGATCGCCCGCAAAGATTTCCACATTCGGGCGATAGGTGCCGTGGTCGTCGATGTAATTAAGCGTACCAATGCCGTATTTCACACCGACCGTAAAGTCGTCTGCACCATGGTCCGGCGCTGTGTGCACAAAACCGGTACCTGCATCAGTCGTCACGTGATCACCGAGGATCACCGGCACCTGCCGCGCGTAGAACGGATGTTGCAGCAGCATTTTTTCCAGCACCGCACCTTTTACGCGACCAACAACTTTATGCTCTTCAACTTTTGCACGCGCAAAAACGCTGCCGATTAAGGTCTCTGCAACGAGCAAACGCTCATCACCAACTTGGACCAATGCGTAATCTACTTCCGCGTTGGCAGAGACAGCTTGGTTGGCAGGCAATGTCCAGGGCGTGGTAGTCCAAATGACGAGTGAAATTTTTCCACTGCCGCTTAATTCGCTGATCGCTTTTTCAATTGCAGCTTGATCAACAAACGCAAACTTTACGTCGATAGAGAATGAGGTTTTATCCTGATATTCCACTTCCGCTTCAGCGAGCGCAGAACCGCCGACCACGCTCCAATACACAGGTTTAAAACCTTTGTGCAGATGGCCGTTCTCGGCGATTTTTCCGAGCGCGCGAATAATGTCGGCTTCGAATTTATAGTCCATGGTGAGATAGGGTTTATCCCAATCACCCTGCACCCCCAAACGAATAAAGTCAGCCTTTTGGCCTTCGACTTGTTTGGCGGCATATTCGCGGCATTTATTGCGGAAGGTTTTGACATCAACCTTATCGCCCGCTTTACCGAGTTTTTTCTCAACATTATGTTCGATCGGCAAACCGTGGCAGTCCCAACCGGGCACATAAGGTGCATCAAACCCGCTCAGGGTTTTGCTTTTGACGATAATGTCTTTGAGGATTTTGTTAACCGCGTGACCGATATGGATATCGCCATTTGCATAGGGTGGGCCGTCGTGCAAAATAAATTGCTCGCGACCAGCGCGCGCTGTGCGAATTTGTTGATACAGATCATTTGCTTGCCATTGTTTCAGCATCTCCGGTTCGCGCTGGGCGAGGTTTGCCTTCATGGCAAAACCGGTGTTAGGCAGATTCAGTGTTGTTTTGTAATCGATCATGATTCACGGTCAACTTATTTAACAAATGTTTGAAATTACTTGGCATAGATTGCCAAAAAATTATTGCTTCTCTTTTGCCTCAAGCACATCAATGACTTTGGGCATGGTGAGCAAAACCACCAACGCAAATGCGGTACAGAGTATCGCGAGGGATTCACGCCCCAAGCCTGCCGCAACTCCAATCGCGGCAGTTACCCAAATACCAGCGGCAGTGGTCAGGCCTTTTAAATCTTTTTCGTTGTGCCCTTTCAGAATTGCACCGGCACCCAAAAATCCGATACCGGTAATAATTCCCTGCATCACCCGGCTCATTTCGGCATCGGAAATGCCTGCCTGCAGCGGAACCAATACAAATAATGCCGAGCCAATTGCCACCAGCATATGGGTTTTGATGCCGGCGGCTTTACCGCGTTGCTCGCGCTCAAAACCAAGAATCCCGCCGAGCAGCGCCGCCATACTTAACCGAATGATGACGGTGGTTATCTCCGATACATCCTTCAGGTCAGAGAACTCAGCGACAAAGGTGCTGGATATTTGTTGCCATACACTAGCCATACTTCAACGTCCCTAATTCAGGTGGCCGATAGCCTTCGCGAGCGTATCGATCAGTTGGTACTGGTGTGCCGGAAATAATTGCGCCCTTGGGCAATATCCATTTGCAATTGCGCTTGCAGTTCATCCAATGACGCGAATTTTTTTTCATCGCGCAATTTGGTGTGGAACACCACATCAATCATGGCGCCATACACTTTGCGCGAAAAATCAAACAGGTGCACTTCCAGCAGCGGTTTTTTATCACCGGTAACTGTGGGGCGCACGCCCACATTTGCAACCCCTTGATGCACACTGCCATCCATAAAGGTGACGGTGACGGTAAACACCCCGTGCAGCGGCGAGCGATAACGACGTAAATGCACATTGGCCGTCGGCACGCCCAGTTTGCGCCCCAATTGCTGCCCATAGGCGATGCGGCCGCTGATGCTATAGGGTTTGCCGAGCAGGGTTTCCGCGTGGGGGAAATCACCCACTTCCAACAATTGGCGAATGCGGGTGCTGCTAACGCGCTCGCCGTTGATCTCCAGGGTGCACGTATCTGTGACACCAAAGCCGCGCTCGCTGCCGATTTTTTGCAGCAGGGCGAAATCGCCGCGCCTGTCGCACCCGAAACGGAAATCATCGCCCACCACCAGGTGTTTGATCGCCAGTCCATCGAGCAACACAGTTTCGATAAACGCTTCAGCCGACAGGTTGCGCAGCCGCTCGTTAAACTGGATGCAGAGCACCCGTGCAACCCCAGCAGCAAGCAAGGCCTGCACCTTTTCACGCAGCCGCATCAGGCGCGCAGGTGCTTTATCGCCAGAGAAAAATTCGTGGGGCTGGGGTTCAAAGACGATGACCACGGCTGGCAGCTGGTGTTGCTGCGCAACAGCAATCAGCTGGCGCAAAATGGCTTGATGGCCGAGGTGTACGCCATCGAAGGAGCCTATAGTCGCCACACAGCCGCGATGCCAGGGGCGCAGGTTATGTAACCCGCGAATAAACGCATGTGCCGCTGGATTCACGCTCTGTACCGACCTCAACCAATTGCCTGAAAAGTGCTCGAAAAATAAGGCGGGGAGTATACAGGAGCGACAGC
>DATIGS010000247.1:0-2536 GCA_035481425.1 Cellvibrio sp.
AGATCGTTGTAATCCATGTATTCGGTTTGACCGCTGAGGGTTTTGGAGCCGTAGCTGCCAACCAAAAAGGTCATCAGATCCTGGGTCGCTTTGGTCGCGTTTTCATTGATCAGCGTTGTTGGAACGGCTTGCGGTTTTGCAGGTTTTGGGGCGGCCAGCAGCTTGATGGAATCGACGCGGTAGTAATCCCAACCGCCGCCAATTTTGATGGTGTTATTACCTTCTTCAAGTTTGATAACACCCAAGCTGTACTTGTTAAATGCATCGCCTGCATAAATGACCAATTCGCTTTCCACACCATTAACGGTGACGTTAGCAACTTTGGATGCACCATAACCCGTCGCCGGAACAGCTGCATTTATGTAGAAGTAGTAATAACCAGCCGATAAGGTTTTACCGTCTACCAAGCTCCCGGATGGGATGGTGTAAGTAATGTAGGTGCTGGGAAGGAAGTCATTGGTATGTTGGCCGCTGGCACCATCGATAATGTAGTTGTTGTGACCTTGGTTTATGAGTTCGACGCCACTCAACGTTACAAAATTGGTATCTTCAACTTCGATATTGATCATCGCCGCCGGGTCAAATACCACCACGGAAACTTCGTCGGTCAACAGGTTGCCATCTTTGTCGCTCAGCGGTTCGTTGCTGGCAGACAGGGCGGTAATTCTGAAGGTGTATTTCTTAATCCCTTCAACTGCTGGTGCTACGAAAGTCAGGTTGGGTGTATTCCAATTGTTGATCCCTTCGATGGTGTCGCCACCCAACAATTCCCACATCACTTTCTCAGTGGTGACTGTACCTACCAAGCGGCCGCCCAACACCACAGTCATGCCCGGCGGGGCTTCAATATCCGCGCCGGCAATGACTCCCAATGGTCGGGTTTCAGGAATGTAGGTGACATTATCATTGTTTATTTTTGATCCGTTTCCGCCGCCACAGCCAGGCAGAATGCTGAAGCACAGCGAGGAGAACAATAAAATGTTCACCCGCAATAAGGTTTTTGATATGAGCATTGGGCACCTCGAATAGTAGATTCCGATCTGTTTATGATTACTTATTGTTTTCTCTCTTAAGCGATAGTGATGGTTAGATCACAATGCTGCGCTATGCGGCTCAGATGAGATGAGGCGGCAACTGAAGTGCCACCTTCGAATAATCCTATTTGTAATCGATTACATTTTCAAACGATGTAATGGACATTTTTGATTTTGTTTTATTTGGTAGTAAAGACAATAAGCTAGAAGTTAAAATTTTTGTTTGTATAAACAATAACTTATGTTTTATTTGTGTTTAGGTTTTGCCTTTGCTAGAAAATGCGTGAATGTAGGAATATATGTAACCGTTTACATTTTTCGTTACTTATAGTGACGAAATTGGGCTCGGACCAGAATTTTGCTTGGGGTTGGGGTTGGCGATTTTTGCCTGATCTTGCTAACAGAGCGATTTGTTTTTGTGCTTCAATGAGTGCCAGTCTGCTGCAAAATTTTTCTCAAGGCGTTGACGGTGTCTGGCATCGATAGTACCCACGTCTGCGGCAAACAACCTGCGTGCCCAGTGAGTTGGTTCAAAAAATATAATCAAAGAAATTCATTCAAGAAGATTCAAATAGGTAGGAGCATAAAGGCCTTGTTACATCTCATAAGCTTAAAACGTTTATTAATTGCACTGCTGTTCAGTGCGCTGCTCGGTTGTTCGACCACACCGAAACAGGAACCTGAGGTACAACTCAAGGCTGATAAATCCGGCATCACATCAGTGGAAAAAGCACCTATTGCGGGTGCTTTTATTGCGCGCGGGGTGCAATTTTCAAAATACAGGAGTTTGCTTGTCGAACAGTTGGACCTCAGCGACGTAAAGCTCCAAGCGCAAGCCTCAGGCTCCGCGCCTTGGGGGGTGAGCGACGAGGAGCGCCGCTATTATCAGGAGCGATATACAGAAGCCCTGATGAATAATTTAATTCTCGATGGAACCTATACCACAGCGATGCAGGCAGGCGTTGATGTAATGACGGTGGTGGCAAAAGTGGTTGAGGTTGCCTCTTTTGACAATACAGAACACATGAAAGGGCGCCCGGCAAATATGAAAACATACAGCGAGGGTGTGGGTGCTATGACATTGGAAATTTCACTTTACGATTCTATATCGGGCAAACCACTGGCAATCATCACCAGTCAGCGTCGGCTTTGGGAAGAAAATAATCGTGAGACGAGCAATATCCAGGTGCAGGTAGCGTTTAACTCCTGGTTGCGCACGCTGCGTACGGAGTTGGATAAAGCATCCGGGCGTTGAGTTATCGTGGGTCAAATTTGTGAAAAGAATTTGATAGCAAATTAGATGTGAAGAAAACAAAACGGCGCCTTTCGGGCGCCGCAGATCGCTGACAAACCCCACTCTAAAAAAAGTGGGGTTTGTTGCTTTAGATGGCCTCGATTACCAAGTCGTTGTAGCAATACCGAGCTAAAAATACTTTCAAGCATCTATAAATATCCCTTACGCGATACTGGGTGAGTCTCAGCAAGCTGAATGCGTAAAAAAA
>DATIGS010000248.1:0-17815 GCA_035481425.1 Cellvibrio sp.
CCACTAAGGCGACCGTTATATTGTTCCGAGGCGAGAGCAGTGCTGGAGGCGGTGAGAATAGCAAGACATAGGAGTGTTTTTTTCATGAATGCGTCCTTAATAGAGTTGATAGTTTTGTGATGAGTTACTCATATTTTCAGACGCTATTGTAGATTAAAGATTAAAACTGCATAAGAAATCTTATTCATTAGAACAATAAGTTTTCATGAGTTTGGTTTTAAGCTTAGGGGGCGGGAGTTCGATGGGGGGAAGCTGCGTGTAAAAAGTGAGCGAATATGGGGGCCGGGTAGCGAGAGGGAAGCGATGATCTAACGGGGTGACTAAAAATCGGGCTTGGCCTTTACCCGAATTTCAATGCCTGTGATGGGGTGATCCAGCCATAACTCCTGGGCATGCAGCAGCAAGCGAGGAGCTTTGGCAAGGACGTCGGCAGGCGCATAAAGACCGTCCCCCAACATGGGGTGGCCAAGGCTAAGCATATGTACACGGAGTTGGTGGGTCCGGCCGCTAACGGGCTCGAGCAACACGCGCGTTATTTTTTTCTCCAAATCTCGTTCGAGCACCTGATAGCGCGTATGTGCGGCTTTGCCACTCTCAAAACAGACCTTTTGCAGCGGGCGATTTGGCCAATCGCAAATCAACGGTAACTTGACCTCGCCTTCATCCTCGGCGACCAAGCCATCCACCACAGCGATATAGCGCTTATGGATTTCCCGCGCTTCGAATTTGTGAGTCAGGTTCTTCAACGCCAGATAATTGAGGGGAAACATCACAATGCCTGATGTCCCCTGATCCAGTCGATGGGCAACGCGCGCATTAGGGTTAAATCTCAGTGCACGGTTATAGAGGCAATCCTGTTTTTCCGGGCCTTTGCCGGGAACGCATAACAGGCCGGCCGGCTTATTGGCGATTAACAGATCCTCATCGAGGTACAAGATGTCGAGCTGGGAATCGGTCATTGGCAGGCCTGGGGCAGAATTAAGCGGGCGCGGATTATCGCAAATTTGCTAAGCTTGCCCAATCTTTTATTCAGTTCAGCTTATTTGAGTAGCTTGATGAGTGATTTCCCCCTGCATCCGTATCCATGGCAACTTAGCGAGTGGCATCAATTAACCCAGCAAATCGCCGCCAAAAAATTACCCCATGCCATGATGATTGCGGGTCCCAAAGGTATTGGTAAGCGGCATTTGGCGGACGCGCTGGCGCAGCTGCTGTTATGCCAGGCGCCAATCGAAGGGACTCCTTGTGGCAAATGTCGCGGCTGCGAATTGAATAAGGCGCAAACTCATCCGGATCTTGTATGGCTAGAACCGGAAGAAGAAGGCAAGGCAATCAAGGTCGACCAAGTGCGTGAGCTGACCGAGTCGCTCAGCAAAACAGCGCAGCAGGGCGGTTACAAGGTAGTGATCATCGAGCCGGCGGAGGCGATGAATGGAAACTCTGCCAACGCCTTGTTGAAGTCCCTTGAAGAACCTGCTGCAAATACATTGCTAATCCTTGTTACCCACAGCCCCAGTTCGGTCCTGCCAACTATTCGCAGCCGCTGTCAGATGCGTAAATTTCCTATGCCACATAGCGAGCAGGTGTTGCGCTGGCTATCGCCACTTCTGGTCGGCAACAACATCAGTGCAGAGGCGCTCCTGGTTGCTGCCCGTGGCGCCCCCTTAAGTGCATTAACGCTTTTGCAGGGCGACGCGCTGGAGCAACGCGAACAGGTGTTACAGCAATTTGTGCGCTTAAGTCTTGGGCAGGTATCGGCAATAGAACTCGCGGCGCAATGGCACTCCGGTGATGTGCACGGCTTTATCGAATGGTTTCTTGGATTGCTGCACGGAGTTGCTCGTTGGCGTGTCGGTCATTATGACTTGCAGATAGAACAAACACCGGTTGAGTGGCGCGATCGATTAAGCAACCTCAATCTGCCACTTTTGCATCGCTATATTGAAAAGATTTTGTTGTCCAAACGGCAGTTATTAAGCGGGGCAAATCCCAATAAGCAATTGTTATTAGAGGAATTATTACTCGATTGGGGCGCTTTATTGCGCGCGAGCACGAATCGCGCAATGGCGTCTGGACACTAATAGGCTAATCTATTAGTGTTTCGGCCCTTATAAATGGTGCTTTGATAAAACAACAATCAGGATTCGTTATGCAACCGATTGGCGGTGGTGCCCGTAACGGCATACTTTCCCTCACGATTAAAGACAAAGCTGTACTCTATGCAGCCTACATGCCCTTCGTAAAAAACGGTGGCATGTTTATTCCAACCAACAAAAGCTACAAGCTGGGCGATGAAGTATTTATGTTGCTGAGCTTGATGGATGAAGCCGAAAAAATCCCGGTTGCTGGCAAGGTGGTCTGGGTTACCCCTAAGGGTGCACAAGGCAACAGGGCGGCCGGCATAGGCGTACAGTTCAGCGATCAGGACAATACCGCCATCAACAAAATTGAAACCTATCTTGCAGGCATGCTCAATTCCGATAAGCCTACCCATACCATGTAATCAGTGCAGCATGTAAAATTCGCTCCACTGAGTTTCGGCGAAGCCAGGTTATGCCTGGCTTTGTTATTTTTGTTTCCTCCCGCCTTTAGCTTTTTTGGATATACCCATGTTGATCGATTCCCATTGCCACCTTGACCGGCTCAAGCTGGACCCTTACAGCGGCGACTTGAGCGCTGCGATCGCTGCTGCCCATGCGCGCGGCATCCAACAGATGTTGTGCATTGGTATTAGTCTGGAAAATATCCAAACCGTTATTGATATCGCGCAAGCTCATCCACGTGTGGTTGCATCGGTTGGAGTTCATCCTTGCGATGTAAAAGAAGGCGCAGCTACTGCCGAGCAATTGATCAATTGGGCATCACAACCAAAAGTAGTTGCTATGGGTGAAACCGGGTTGGACTACCATTACGAAACAGAAAGCAAAGAATTGCAGCACGAAAGCTTTGCCCTGCATTTGCGAGTGGGAAAACAAATCGGTTTGCCGGTTGTTGTGCACACACGAGAAGCCAAAGCGGACACACTCTCATTGATCAAAGAGCACGGCAGTCTTGAAAGTAGCGGTGTGCTGCATTGTTTTACGGAAGATTGGGAAATGGCGAAAGCGGCGCTGGATTTGAATTACTACATTTCTATTTCCGGCATTGTCACTTTTAAGAATGCTGAGCAAATTCGCGATGTAGTACGCAACATGCCAATTGACCGTCTGTTAGTGGAAACCGATTCACCTTATCTCGCACCGATTCCTTATCGCGGCAAGCCAAACGAACCTAAATACGTACGCGAGGTTGCGCAATTTGTCGCCGATGTGCGCGGCATGCCGCTGGAAGATCTCGCACAAAAAACCACCGAAAACTTTTATCGCTTGTTTAATAAAGCAAAACAATATCTTCCTCATTAAGGCCATAAAAAATGTCTGCACATGCCCAACAAATTAAAATCATGCTCGAATTGCAAGATGCGATGAACACCAAGGTCAATGCAAATTGGAAACAACAAGGTTATGAATGGTATCGCGCTATTTGGGTTGAATGCGCGGAGTTAATGGACCATTACGGTTGGAAATGGTGGAAAAAACAATCCCCGGACACAGAACAGGTTGCATTGGAGTTAATTGATATCTGGCATTTTGGTTTGAGTATCCAATTGCAATCAGGCGCTGCGTTGGAAGACATCATCGCCAAAATAGAGCGAGAGCTGGTAATCGCCACCGATGAAAAAGATTTTCGCCTCGATCTGGAAAAGTTTGTCTCTGCAACGCTGGGTGATCGCCAGTTCCATATAGGTTTGTTCGCACGTTTGATGGCAGGTGTGGATATGGAATTTGATCAGTTGTACCGCGGATATGTTGGTAAAAATGTATTGAATTTTTTCCGCCAGGATCACGGCTATAAAGATGGCAGCTACCGCAAGCATTGGCATGATGGCCGCGAAGACAACGAGCACTTGGTGGAAGCTGTGCAAAGTCTTGATGCTACAAGGCCGGAATTTAAAGATGAGTTATACCAAGCGTTGGTGAAGCGTTATCAGCAATAAATTAATTTCTGCTTATGCGATAAGATTTCATAAGCGAGAAATAAGTCACATCCAGTAATATTCATTGAAACCAAATCCATTAAATCCCCTCCCACCAGTAGAGTATTACCTTGGGAGAGGATTTAAATGCAAATACGACACGTCGACATCGCCATTATTGGTGCAGGCACTGCAGGATTGAGTGCTTACAATGCCGCAAAAAAATACACCGACAATTTGTTGCTAATTGAAGCTGGAACTTATGGGACAACCTGCGCCAAAGTGGGTTGTATGCCAAGCAAGTTGCTTATTGCTGCAGCCGATTGCGCACATGCGTGGAAGGCAGGCCATGTTTTTGGGGTCACCTACGCGGAGCCGGTTATAAATGGTGCTGCTGTTATGCAGAGAGTGCGAAACGAGCGCGACAGATTTGTTGGTTCCGTCGTCAAATCAGTCGATGAGTTTCCTGCAGACAACAAACTTTTAGGTCGAGCGAAATTTATCTCGCAAAATCAATTGAGTGTTGTCTCGCCTGATGGCCAAAAAATTCAGGTGAATGCGAAGCGCATCATTATCGCAACCGGTTCATCACCCGTGATCCCTGACTTTTTGAATGCCGCCGGCTCACGCTTATTAGTGAGCGATGATGTGTTTGAGTGGGAGGATTTGCCCAAATCGATCGCCATTTTTGGCCCTGGTGTAATCGGGCTTGAGCTGGGGCAGGCGCTCAGCCGGTTAGGGGTAAAAGTGGCGGTATTTGGCAAGAGTGGCGAGTTGGCAGCAATTCAGGATCCAGCCATCAGCGAATATGCCGATAGGGAATTTAACCGCGAATTTTATCTGGATCTCAAGGCGACAATTGAAAACCTTAAAACAGAAGGTGATGGTGTGGCGATTCGCTATGCCCATCGCAATAAAGGAATCATCACCGAACAATTCGATTATGTATTGGCGACAACAGGTCGACGTCCAAACATAGATGGGTTGGATTTGGATAAGGCCGATCTTGCGCTCAATAATCAGGGAATCCCGCTGTACAACTCTTATACAGGGCAGTGTGGAAATTCATCGATTTATATCGCGGGTGACGTCTCCAGCGATGTCCCGTTGCTACATGAGGCTGCTGATGAAGGGAGAATTGCAGGAACTAATGCGGGACGAACCTTGCGTAATCCTGATGATATTCGCTCAGGGGTACGACGTGTCCCTCTCAGCGTGGTATTTACAGATCCGCAAATTGCCAGCGTTGGGCAAACCCTGGATTCCATCAGAAGGGCATGTCCAGATAATTACGCAATCGGCGAAGTGAATTTCGAGGATCAAGGACGAGCCCAGGTCATGAATAAAAATCGTGGCTTGTTACGCATTTATGCCGAGCAGGGCACAGGGCTGCTGCTCGGTGCCGAAATGTTTGGCCCCGCCGCCGAGCATATAGCCCACCAATTAGCCTGGGTGATCCAGTTGCGTTTGACTGTACAGCAAGTGTTGGATTTGCCTTTTTATCATCCTGTATTGGAAGAGGGTGTGCGTACCGCCCTGCGCGATTTGAACCGCAAGCTGCGCTTGGGTGTGGTCAGTGAAAATACCTGTTTGGATTGTGGTCCGGGCGCCTGATGGCGCCCCTACTCGCTGTGAAGAGCTGAATCCCGCTAGATAAAACTCCCGTAAATTCCCGCCGCTAATTACGAACAACTTGCATTAGTGGGTGAATTTTCTGCCCAAATGCCTATAATGCTCGCCCGTCTTACTAGTAAAACCCTGGCACAAAATGCCGAACTTTCGTTTCCTTCCAATATCACCCGAATAAATGGAGTCTCATCGTGAAAGCACCTGTAAGAGTTACCGTCACTGGCGCCGCAGGCCAAATCAGCTACTCATTGTTGTTCCGCATTGCTGCTGGCGACATGTTGGGTAAAGATCAACCAGTAATCCTGCAATTGCTGGAAATCACCCCGGCCCTGAAAGCACTGCAAGGTGTGGCGATGGAATTGGATGACTGTGCATTCCCACTGTTGGCTGGCATTGTAACTACCGATGATCCTGCTGTAGCTTTCAAAGATACCGACTACGCACTGCTGGTTGGCGCTCGTCCACGTGGCCCAGGCATGGAGCGTAAAGACCTGCTGGCTGCCAACGCTGCAATCTTCTCTGTACAAGGTAAAGCGATTAACGACCACGCTTCACGCAACATCAAAGTATTGGTAGTTGGCAACCCAGCAAACACCAACGCATTGATCGCCCAGCGCAATGCTCCAGACATCAACCCACGTCAATTCACCGCAATGACCCGTTTGGATCACAACCGTGCATTGTCACAATTGGCAACCAAAACCGGTACCAGCATCAACAACATCACTAAGGCATTGATCTGGGGTAACCACTCCTCAACTCAATACCCGGATCTGCACAACACTTTAGTAGATGGCAAACCAGCCCTGAGCCTGGTTGACCAAGCTTGGTACGAAGGCGATTACATCCCCACCGTACAACAACGCGGTGCTGCAATTATTGCTGCTCGCGGTGCTTCTTCTGCTGCATCTGCTGCTAACGCTGCACTGAACCACATGCGCGACTGGGCTCTGGGTACTCCGGCAAATGACTGGGTCAGCATGGGCATTTACAGCGACGGTTCATACGGAATCGAAAAAGGCCTGATCTACTCATTCCCATGCGTATGCAAAAACGGCGACTGGGAAATCGTTCAAGGTTTGGAAATCAATGAATTCTCTCGTGCGCGCATGCAAGCGACTGAAAAAGAATTGCAAGAAGAGCGCGATGCAGTGAAAGAATTGTTGCCTGCGTAATTTTTAAGCTTTAAAGTTGTTCTTTAAAAACCAGAGAGCCGAAAGGCTCTCTGGTTTTTATTTGTCATCATGGAAATTGTTAAATTATAAAAATTAAGGGCTGTTCCTTCACATCACAGGAGATGTCATGTTGTCCTCATTTATAAAAATAATGGGCTTTATAGTAAGTTTGTTTTTATTGGCTTCGGCCGCAAGCGGGGCAGAAATAAAAGCAGATACCTATGACATCTACATAGGGGATGTGAATGGCGATGGAGGAAGTGACTACTATTTTCAACAAAAACCTGTTTTGGTTATTCTTCATGGAGACATAGCCACGCCCATTTACGCAAAAATGCCTAATAGTTTTGTTGTTTATCGAAATGGGGCCGATTACTCCACGCCACAATTATTAACATTAACTGATGCTCAACTTTCTCAGAAATTAACTGCAGGTAGTTTGCGGCTTGCCTCATCGCCGACTGATTTTTCTATTTGGAATTCAGGAGCCCCTGGCGAAAGTTACATATTTTTACGCGGTGCAGATAATGCGGCTCCGGCATTATTATTAAAATCATCTGTGATTGCTTCATTGCCGATCTACCAAAAAAGTTATTCCGTGGCTAACTATGCAGGCATAAGCGACCGCAATGTTCCGTTACGTATTCAAGATATCAATACCGATGGGTTAATGGATATTGTATTGGGATCATACAATTCTTCTGCTGGTGAAATTGCGTATTTGGCTGACGGTAATGGGGTGCCAAGTACCGCGTTTCCGGTAACAGCAGCAAACACCTTACCTAGCGTGCTGCTGAATACGCAAGAAGGGATTTCATATCATGTTGGTACTGTAGGTGGAGAGTTTCGTGTAGATGAATCTGGTGCAGCTACTTATACAATTCCTATTCAAGTACCTCAAGGCACTGCGGGAGTTACACCTCAGGTTTCACTTGGTTACTCGAGTGGCGCAGGTGTCGGAATTCTGGGTAAAGGCTGGTCATTAAACGCATTTTCAAGCATATCTCGTTGTCGCCAGACATTAAGCCAGGATAATGCGGCTAAACCAATTAACTGGAGTTCAGATGATCGATTCTGTCTTGACGGTCAGCGATTAATTTTGGTTTCTGGATCTTATGGTGCTGCCAATAGTACTTACAAAACAGAAATGGACAGTTTCGCAACTATTACAGCAGTTGGGGGCGTTTCCGATGGTTCTGGCTATTTCAAATCAGTTGCAAAAGATGGTTCGACAACTTTCTTTGGATTGACAAATAACTCCAAATTTTACAATTCGACAGCAGGTTTAAGTACAACTCTCACCTGGGCACAAAGTCGTTTTCAAGATAATGTAGGCAATGGCATTGACTATGTTTATGAAGGAGACTCAACGACCGGGCAACGACTAAAAAATATTCATTATGCATATGTCCCGCAATCGAGTACTGCCCAAACGGTAGTAACATTCAATTATGAAGACCGCCCGGATATTTCATCATCATATGTGGCCGGATATGAATTCAAACAGACACAACGGCTCTACCAAATACTGGTTCAAAATAATAGTGCCGAACTCCGTCGCTATAATCTGAGTTATCTGGACTCTGCCGGAACTGAAACAAGTTACGGCAACAAAATAAGTCGATTGGAGCGCATTCGTGAATGTAATGGGGCGGGCAATTGCTTAAAGCCAACTACATTTAAATGGGGTGGCGGGTCTCAGTTAAATCTGTCGCAAGTCGGCAATTCAATTACGTTTACGAATACTAGTTCTGGAAAGTATATCCTTAGCCATTTCTTTGCCAGCCTAACGGGTAACGGCAAACAAGATTTGGTTTATTTGATGTTTGAATCAGGAACTTCAAGTTCTGCTCAGCTTTCTGTCCGAGTCAAATATGCGGACACGTCATCTTCTTCTGTAATTTCTTTTTCCAGCAAAGATACAAATAAGTTTCGAATCGCAAATCTGGACTACAACGCGGACGGGCGTCAGGATTTGGCGGTTTATGACAACACCAAATGGTATATATATATTTCTACGCCTCAGCCAAATGGTACCTGGACAGTGGATTCCAGTAGTATCCGAATTGATACAGGTTTAACTGAAATAGATACAAGTTTTATTGATGTCAATAGCGATGGATTGGCCGATGCTGTTACCGCCATTGGCGCTCGCTTACTAGTTAGAAATGGTGAGTCTATTGGTTCAAGTAAAGCCTATTCATTCGAAAGTAGCATAAGAAGTTTTTCTTGGGGGACCTCGATAAATTACCCGGAGGCGGAGAGTCAACCTATGCCGGGTACCTGTTCGAATATCAATTACAAACAAAAGTTAACACCAACAAAAGCAGCTGACTTTAATGGCGATGGTGTTGTCGATTTTATTGGTGATTACATTAAACAAGGTACTTGCTGGGTTAGTGGTGCTCCGACACAGCAAGCAATATCGATCCCTAGCACTTATGCATTGGTGGTTTCGGGTAATACCGTAAGAAAATATGGAAATAGCAGCAGGTTAACGGGAGGGAACATTACCCCGATTGACATTAATGGCGATGGTTTATCAGATCTTACTTATCGAATAAGTAATGACATCTATTACATGATTAATAACGGGGCAGGATTTAATGCTGCTACGGTGTGGGTAACGTTGCCAAGTGGAGCGGCAGCTCCGCAATTTTTAGATGTTAATGGCGATGGTTGGTTGGATATTGCGTGGGCTAATCGAACGACAGGAAAGCTATACACGCGTTTGTGGGGGAAAACCACGGATGATGTGATACAAAATACTATCAGCACTGGTCAAAATGACGCCCATTTTTTGATGGATATTAGCGGTGATGGCATTCTCGATTATCTATCAATTACTTCAACAGCCTTAAGTGGCTATTTAGGCACTGTTTCCAATTCATCAATTTCACTTCCGGCAGATAAACTGCACACCAATATTTACTCTATCGATAATGGGTTAGGTAATATCACCAAAATTACCTATGGCTCTCTATCTAATAGTGGACGTTACCAAACGACCGATCTCAATCTCACAGTAACAACTGAAACAGGCTCTACGGGCTGCCAGGAAAAAGGCTATCCCTGCGCACCTACCTATACGACTACCACTACTAATGCTGGCGACTTTTATTCCCGGCTGAATGGTGGATGGGTTTTGCCTGATGGCAGTGTGACATTGGTATCGGGGAATGCGACTAAAGGTAATCCTGTACTGGAAGTTAATGGTGCAACTCCAGTTGTAGTTACTGTTGAGAGTAGCGCTCCGTCAGCAGGAGCAACTGCAAATAATGTCAGCACTACCAGCATGAGTAAGGTTGACTACTATTATTCCGAAGCAAAACTCCAAGCTGCCGGGCGCGGTTTCCTTGGGTTCAATACGCTGAAAACGATTGACGCACAGACGGGTATTACAACAGTCACAACTTATCGCCAAGATTTTCCGTTCATCGGTAGTCCCTTATCCACAATTGTTTATAAAAGCAACGCGAAAGACGCAGTCGTTCTGAGTAAAGCTATTAACACGTGGGATTTTTCCCAAGGTACGGGAACTGACAATACAAAATATTTCCAAACCAAGCTTAAGAAAGTTGAGGAGTTTTCCTACGATTACAATGACGGTGCGCAATTGCAAGCCATTACAACGGATAATGCTTTTGATGGCTATGGAAACCTGACCTCATCAACCGTGGCTACTACCGGAAAAAAGGTAGATGGTTCTGCTACAACTTTTACTAAACAAACCACAAACAGCTATGGCACAACACCGGAATATAAGCAGTTTGGCAGGCTTACTTCTGCAACAGTTACTACCACGAGGGATAGTGAGCCTTCATCTTCACGTTCATCCTCTTTCACATATTACGGGGCCGGTGATTCGAAAGGTGCTGAGTATCTGTTGAAAACAGAAACCGTGAGTGCTGGTTCACTCGCTACTACAACTACGACTTATGAATACGATGCCTTCGGGAATAAAAATAAAATTACCACGACCGCCAGCGATACTTCACAAGCTCGTAATGTTGTTCAAAATTTTGGAACAAATGGTCGTTACTTACAGTCGTCTACAAATGATTTGAATCAATCGTCTGTTATCAATGAGCGTGACAATTATGGCAACGTAAAAGCGGCGACAGATATTAATAATCTACAAAGCCAAATATTTTACGATGCCATGGGTAGCGAGTATTTGCGCAAAGATGCCACTGGAGCCTGGTCCCGTGTTGACAGTAATTTTTGTGAGGCTGTTTCATGTCCGGACGGAGCAAAATACCGCGTACGTAAACAAGTTGCTGGTGGTGGCGAGTCCTATGAGTATTTTGATGTGCTTGGGCGAGTGATTCGCTCCAGCAAAGTTGGTTTTGATGGAAATCTTATCCATATAGATACTGAATATGACAATCTTAATCGTGTGAAGCGTCAGTCAGTGCCTTTCTCAGGTTCGGCAGCAGAATACTGGACCGAAAATACCTATGACCATTTGGGCCGCATTGTTGAAGTGAAAGCTCCTGATGGTTCTAAAAGCACATCAACTTATGCGGGAAATAAAACAACAGTTACAAACGCTTTAAACCAAACGAGAGAAGAGTATCGGAATGGTCTTGGCCAGCTCGCAAAGGTTAAGGATCATCTTGGCGGAACTGTTGAATATGAATATGATCTCTACGGTAATCTCACAAAAGCTAAGACTACTGCGAACGGAACAGCAATTACGGTGCAAATGTGCTACGACACATTGGGGCGTAAAGTGGCTATGCATGATCCCGATAAGGGCGGTTTTGTTGGCAATGCCAATTTAACTTGTGCTCAAGTAATTGGCGCTAGCCCGAAAAAGACAGGTTGGTGGTATTACAGCTATAACGCTTTTGGTGAGTTGATCGAGCAGACCGATCCCAAGAATCAAAGAATAAAAAATTATTATGATGCAACAGGGCGCATGATTGGCCGCACTGATTATCTTGCATCTGGTGCAATTGAAAGTTTTTCTCAGTGGTTTTATGAGGGGGGCTTAGGTGGTACTCATAATCCGGTAGTACAAGGAAAACTGACGGCAACTGTGATGAATACAGCCGCAGGCCTCACCACCTCTCAAGTTGAAAATTTTATTCAAACAAAAACTGCCAGTTGTAACGAAAATAGTAGTAGTTGCGATAAAACGCTGTTTGACTTTGATGTGTTTGGGCAACCAATAACTACTAGCCGCTACTATCCAGGAAGTAATACTGCATATACGGCCCGCACCAAGTACGACACTTTTGGTCGTGTATCTTTTCAATACGACGCCCTTGATCGAGTAATTAAGGATACAAGTGGCAAACTATTGGATAGTGCAGTTCAAACTCACTACAACAATTATGGTTATCCATATAAAACGACTGATGTAGCTACCGGCAAAACCCTGCAGTTAACACAAGAAACCAACGTTCTTGGTCAGATAACACGTGAACTCCGTGGTAATGGTTTAGTTAGCGTGAATACATATGATGTTCGCACCGGGTTATTGAATAATCAAAAAACATTGAATTCGCTGAATTTGTCTACTGTTCAAAACAATTTCTACGAATGGGATTCCGTCGGCAATTTAAAATATCGGCAGAATTTGAGTGGGAAGCCGGGAACGCCCGTTGCCAATAATTCATCTGTGAGCACATATGCCCAAGCGGAAAGCTTCTGCTATGACGGGTTAAATCGATTAATCAAAACCAATGCCAGTACTACCAGCACCTCAGCTTGTAGCAGTCTGACTCTTGCTAATCAGGATGTTAGGTATGATGGACACGGTAATATCACCTATAAGAAAGGCGTAGGTGATTACACCTATGCCTCCAGTACTGTGGCTGGTCCGCATGCAGTAACAACTGCCGGTAGCAGTAGCTATACCTATGACGCCAACGGAAATAATGTCTCTGGTGATGGGCGGAATTTGCAATACACCAGTTACGACATGGTGAAGAGCATTTCAAAAGCAGGTAAAACGACGCAATTTAAATACGGTATTGACCGTGCTCGCTGGCAACGTATTGATGCTACGGCTACAACAACCTATTTGGGGAATGTAGAGCGCATTCAAATTGGTTCTGTAATTGAATGGAAGCGTAATATCGCAGGCACGATTCTTACTTATAAAACGGATGCAAATAATCAACTACAAGCAACCGACAAACGCTACGTTTATACGGATCATTTAGGATCAGTGGATTTAATTACTGATGCAAATGGTGAGGTAGGTGGCCAGTTCAGTAAAGTTTCCCATGCAATGAGTTTTGATGCTTGGGGGACGAGAAAAAATACTGCGCAGTGGAATGACGCATCATTTACGCTGGCTTTATCCAGCCTTACTGTCAGTGGCTTTCTTGAGCCAATTACCCGCCGTGGTTATACCGGTCACGAAATGGTGGATGATATGGGAATCATCCATATGAATGGCCGTATTTACGATGCGAAACTCGCGCGTTTCCTGCAAGCAGACCCATTTATTCAAGCGGCGACAAATACACAGAGTTACAACCGCTATTCCTATGTATTGAACAACCCGTTAAATGCAATAGATCCGAGTGGGTTCTTCTTTAGTGATTTGAAAAAGGCATGGAATAAAGTTCGACCGTTTGTTGGGGCGATTGTTGCTACAGTGTTGACTGTGTTCGCTCCTGCGGGAGCAGGTGTTTGGTATGCCACTTTCGTTGGAGCGGCAGCTGGAGCGGCAGGTGCTGCTGCAAATGGAGGGAATATTCTTAGAGGGGCATTTACCGGTGCTATTAGTGCTGCGGCATTTTATGGTGTCGGTAGTGCATTTTCTGAAGCTAATTGTTCGACATGTTATGGAGGTATAGGAGTCGGGCGAGGATTGACTACTGCCGCACAGGTTTCGAAGGTGTTTGCACATGCGATGGTTGGCGGAGTGATGTCCGTCTTGCAAGGAGGAAAGTTTGGGAATGGATTTGCATCAGCAGGCGTTACTCAAGCGTTTGCAGGAAAAATTGACGCGATTGGAGGAAAAGGAAGCTCTAGTTATTTTGATGCAGGTAGCCGTGCAGCACGAGTAGTGGCCGCTGCTGTAGTTGGTGGTACTGCATCAATTCTATCTGGTGGCAAGTTCGCAAATGGCGCGATTACAGGTGCGTTTTCGCGAGCGTTTAATGACGAGGCTCACCAGAACAAACTTGAAAAAGAACAATACGAAAAACAGAGGGTCATTGCGTATTCGAAGGCTGGTGTCCAAGGTGTTGGCGGCGTCGTGACAGTAGTTGCTGGAGGTGCGGCTACAGGTCTTGGAATCGCTGCTTGTTTAATTGCTGAGCCATGCGGTGTGTTGTTAGTGATTGGGGGAGTAGGAACAATGGCGTTAGGTGCTGTAAGTGTTCATGATTCAATCAATGATATCCAGAACTTAAACAATGGAACCAACTATCTCCCGTTTGCCGAGCGCATGGGGGAGGCATATGGTGGTGAAAGTGGGCGTTTGGCTGGAGAGATCGTGCAAACAACTATTGATAGCGTGCTGCTAACCAAGTCGGCAGCTAATCTCTCTGCGAGCCTGGCGACAGGAAAGACGGTCAATTATGTTGAGTTGATAGACAGTGCAAATACATTGCATAGTCTTATGTCTAAAGATTAGGGGGGTAGATGGTAGACGCATTATTTTTTATTGTGATAGGACTGATAAATATTTTTGTATATTTTGGGAAAGTTAATTTAATTAAGAACCCCGAATTAAATAAATTACTTATTGGTTCAAGACTAAAGTTAATATTTTTATTGTCCGGTATGTTTTTGATTTTTTTTGGGCTTTTTTTGTGTGGATTAAATGCTTATGAAAGGCATTTTTTCTAAAAGTCCATCTGTTGTTGCTTTTGACAGTAAGTTGAAACTTCATAATCAACAAATAAAATTTCGAAAGTTATCATAAATAAGTAAAAGGATTTGGTTTTTAGTTTCCTTTTTCTGTGCATAGGAGGTCTCAAGTTGCAGTTTGCGCTATCTTGGCCATGTGTTAGTGAGGTTATGATTTTGTTTCTACGGGGCTAATATGCTTTAGTGCGCAGATCGGGATGGAAAGCAAAGGTTTTCAGTAAACAAACAATTAAAAGTGACATTCACATGGTGTGTATGTGGAGTGTCATATTCTCCCGATTTTATTCATTGAAATATGAATTTTTTCATAAAACGTATAAATAACGAGTGGGGATCATGAAATTTAAAAATATTTTATTAACTGCATCGCTTAGTGTTGTTACTGTTAATGCAAATGCAGGAAGTGACGGGAATAAAACAATCAATAATCTCGGTATTCAAGCTAGCACTAGCTATTATTTCAGTGTTAAAGAGGGACTTTCTACCAACTGTTTGTTTGGTGTTATATATGTGCCCATAAATGAATTTGGCAAAGGGGCGTACTCTTTGTTATTGCTAGCAAAAGCAAGTGATAGAAAAATTGGTTTCGACTACTCTCAAGATCCAGGTGGTGCTTGTTTTTTAAATAAACTTGACTTGCAGTAAAGAGCCTTTAATTTGGCGCCCATCCAGCGGCGCCAACTCAAATATTTAAAACACTAAAAATAAAATATATGCGATTTATCTCTATTTTAATTATTTCTCTCCTAGTCGGTTGTGCTAACAACGTGGCGCAATTCATTCCAGTTGCCTACGGTGAACGCGAAGCACTGTACTTTACAGGGCGTGGTGCAGCAGCGGGCATTATGATGGATGCCTATATGGGAGGTGCGGGTGTGGCAATTGGGATTGCGATTGATGAGGGCATTGCAAAGGATATTTCTGCTGCTTTGCTGGCTAATAATCCTAAATTTTCAATGGCGTCGCTTGTTAACAATGTGCTAAGCGAACAAGGAAAGAAAGGCGTAAGTGTTGCGGGCTTGAAGTCGGTAGTTATTGATAAGTACGGCTTTCAGTCTGCACCTGATGATAACGTGAGCCCTTTGTTGGAAATGCAGTTTGTGTGTAATTCAGGAGCTCTGCAAAAAGTTAAATTGGATCCAGATGAAAATGTACCGTCAATAACATTTGAGCAATCTAAAACAAATGGTGCATTGGTTGAAAATCAATTGCGAGCTGCGGTTGATGTTCTCATAGACAAAAATAGTCGAATTTGTTCAGAGCATTAAAAAATAGAGATCAAATAATTTATAAAAGGGAATAAGTATGAAATTGCCAATAAAATGTTCTTTCTTTGCTGTTGCAGCGTTATTGTCTAATTTTTCCGTGGCTTCACAACTCAATAATGTTTCCGTAGCAGCAATAAATATCAATAAAGGTTTGGGTGAGTATTTGTTTATTCGAACCTCGGTAGCTCCGGTTCAAAATGGCTGTCAAACTGATCTGAATTGGAACTATGTGTTGCCGTTAAACGACGCTTTGAGTAAGAATATCTTTTCGATTCTTTTAGCAGCCCAAACATCAAAAGCCAAAGTTACCCTTACGGGAACAGGAACATGTAGTCCTTGGGGAATTGAATATTTAACCGATATAACAATAAGTTCCAATTAAAATACACATCTGGTCATATTAATAAATAAGGATGTAAATGTGTTTCGCGCTATTTTCATAATTGTTATGTGTGCTTTGTGTAACCCTGCGAATGCTATTCAGTGGGTTAAAGGAAAGGTTACAGGGATCGAGGTAACGTATATGCCGCAGAGTGTTGTTTTCTCTTTGGATACCGGAAATACGGCTTGCCCCGCTGGGAAGCAGTTGCGCTGGGAAAATGCTTCTGTAGAAAATAATAAAGCGGTCCATTCAACCGTTTTAGCTGCCATGTTGGCAGGGAAAAAGCTGAATGTAGTGATTAATGATAATGACACTACATGTGTGGTTAGGTACATCTACATCGTGAATGAGTAGTTTCTGCACATATGCTCAAATAAGATTTTTCAAAAATAACTTCCTGGCAAGAGTAAACGGATATGAAAAATTTTTTCATATGGTTTTTAAAAGCTATTCTTCTGCAGGTTTGGTGCCACTTGCCAGTGCCGAAGTGGTACTAACGCCAATGGGCTTGCAAGCCAATGAATTTTTGTTCCCAGTTAAATTTTAAAAAAGTGAGATAACTAATGAAAAAAATTATTGTTTTATCAGTATTGTTGTTTTGTGCCAACTGTATTGCTGGTTCCCAAACCGGTAAGGTACAGCGAATTTTGGCGCGTGAAGATGGCTTGCTGTATGTGATTCTTGATGGTGTACCGACTGGAAAGCCCCAATGCGCCACAATTGGGTACTGGATGATAAAAGATGAAAACTCTAATTATGGCAAGGCACAATTGAGCTTGCTTATGATGGCGTTTGCATCGGGAAAAACCGTGACAATTGAAGGAAGAAATACTTGTTCGCGCTGGTCCGATGGGGAGGATATTTCTGGTATTGATGTTAAAAACAATTAACTATGCATATTTTCCAATTGAAAAGCCGCTCATGAGCGGCTTTATTATCAATCATTAAATCGATCTAAACCTGCCTAAACTCCATCCACGCACTTTTACTTGTTCCCGCTGGCATATGCCATTTCTCGCTGAGCACTGCGCCGCGTTCTACGCAGATATAAAACTGTTCGTTGCCTGCGCCTATATCTGCAATTTTTGCTGCTGCTTCTGCGCCTGGGTTCCAAGTTACAACACTGGGGCAATTGTGGTGGGTGATTTCAATAGATGGCGAACTTTGGATGGTGACTGGATTTTGAATGTCCGGAAAAACGCGATCAACCGGGCTGGGAAAGCTTAGGTCGCCAGACTGATGTTTTTCGGCGTGGCCTTCGAAATTGTCGAGGTATTTCCTTTCTGCAAGACCGAGTACGCGCACATCGTTCAATGAGCTGATGCGGTGATAATTATGCATCGCCCAGCTGCAATCAAAATCTTCGGTGTCAGTGTTGTTGATAGTGAGTTCGAGTTTTGCACTTTTGCCCAGCACCATGCGCAACTCCGCGGAAAAATCGAATGGGAACAAATCATTTGCATCGCTGACAAATAAAAATTCGAGTGCAACAGCGCCATCACTGAGC
>DATIGS010000249.1:0-3381 GCA_035481425.1 Cellvibrio sp.
GCGATGTTCGACCATTATCTATTCAAGCAAGGTGTTGATCCTGCCTCCTATATTCCAGAGCAGTGCCAATATGCACTAGGGAAAATAACACCGCAGGCTGAGCGAGTTTTAAAAGATCACGTCATTGAACGACTAAAGAAATAAATCGAGCGACCGGGAATTAGCATGAAGATAAAACGTATCGCAATTGTGGGTGGTGGTAACGCAGGTTGGCTTGCGGCTAATCACTTGGGATTGGAAATGCTGCGCGATCCCGAAATTGAAATCACGCTGATTGAATCAAAAGATATTCCGGTCATCGGCGTGGGCGAGGGTACTGTCCCGCTAATTCGCGGCAGTTTGCAAAGTTTTGGTATTAGCGAATCCGACATTTTATTGCGGTGCGATGCAACCTTTAAAACGGCAATTAAATTTTCCAACTGGATGAGCACTGAAAAATACGGTCCGGATAATTTTTACTATCACAGCTTTGATGCGCCTTTTCCTGGCGGATTTGATGTTACCCAATATTGGTTGGGTAATCGCGCTGATACTTACTTTTCCAAATTGTCGCCTACCTACTATGTGGCTGAACGCAACCGTTGCCCCAAGCGCACCGACTCTCCGCCGTATAAAGGCTTGGTGAATTATGCCTATCATTTTGATGCAGCTAAATTTACCAGCCTATTGACTGACAACGCGAAAAAACGTTTTGGTATCCGGCACATTTACGAGACGATCAAACAGGTGCAACTGCACGCGGATGGAAGCATTAAAGGGCTCCACTATGAATCAGGCGGCAGCGAAGATTTTGATTTTTATATTGATTGCAGTGGCTTCGCATCCCTGTTGATTGGTGCGGCATTCAAGGTTCCTTTTATCGATAAGACACAGCAGATCTTAACGGATACTGCGCTGGCGTTGCAGGTTCCAACTGACCCGGATGCAGCGCTTTTTCCTTACACCAAAGCGGTCGCTCAGGATGCGGGCTGGATCTGGGATATTCCATTAACTACACGGCGTGGCACGGGGCTGGTGTACTCTGCGCAACATATGACGGACGACGAAGCCTTGGCGGCATTCTCTCGCTACCACGGCAAGGATCTCGAAAATGCCAATGTGCGTAAGATTCCGATGAAGGCTGGATATCGCCAAAAACCCTGGGAAAAGAATTGTGTGGCGCTCGGTTTGGCGCAGGGTTTTGTCGAGCCGCTGGAGGCGACATCGCTTTTTGTAACAGATTTTTGCGCGGGCATGATCGCCAAAAAAATTCCGTACCAGAGCGAAGAAATTCCGGTGTATCAAAAATCCTGTAATGAAATATCGACACTGATTTGGGAGCGCATCTTCGATTTTATCCAGCTTCACTATTGCATTTCGGATCGCCGCGATACGTCATTTTGGCGCGACGTTACCGAGCGGGTGGCGTTGTCTGAATTATTGTCCGAGCGCTTGGCCCTGTGGCGCTATGCGGTTCCGCAGCGTGCCGACTTTGCCAGCACTTTTGATTTTTTCCATACGGAGAGTTATTTGTCGGTACTCTATGGAATGGATTTTCCCACCCGCGCGCCGGTTGTCGGTGAGCGCTTAAGTGTTTTCTCGCGCGAAAAAATTTCTTCACATTTGGAAAAATCAAAGCACATGGCGGACGCGCTAATGCCGCAGCGGCAATGGTTGACGGAGCTAAATAAATTTGCCGCTAAAAAAGCCATGTGACTTTTTTAGCGGCGTAAATATTTTGGAGTAGCTGTGGAGATCAAGGTTCGATATCTGTTTTAAGGTTCGACTTTACGCCCAGCCTAAAAACGTCATTGCTGAGCCAATATCCTGATGCTAATTTGAAACTGAAAACAGGCTTCGCATGCAAGAACTTAACCCTTATCAACTTTCTATGACCAACGTAAAAAATCGCTCTACTATTTTGTTGCCCGCATTTTATATCGCCAACGCGGGGTTACTGTTGCTGTTTGTTGGGTTAATGTTAGCGAATTAGTTGTTACTGCTTTTTGGAATTACTTGTTTTTAACGAATTGTTTTAAGTGAACTGTTCAATGTGAATCATGACCTTCCCGTGACTTGCCAGAAGCCAGCTTCTGGCTTTTTTTTGCGTGCATCAACCGCCGAGTGCGATGGTCGCGCCTACCACTACGCTGCCTGCTACTACCATCGCGAATGCAGTTAACCAGGGGCGATATTGTGCGAGCCGTGCAAAAACAAAACCGGCGATAAACAGCAGGGCGATAGCGATCGCGTTGGAGACGCGCATGGCAAGTTCAACCTGATCCATAAAAATGAACGGGATAGCCACCGGAAAGGTGATGATGAACACCCAGAAAAATATCGCCAGTGCGCCCAGCAATTCAGGCTTGCCTAATTGTGGGCGGCTTGGTGGTTCCGGCAGTTGCAGCAAGCGCTGTTGCATGGTGTCGAAATCAGCTGAGGTCATGGTATCCACGACCATAGGCGGGAGTGCGTCGGCGATTATCTGGTGTGCCTCATTTCTGTTGGTGGCTTTGCGTAGGGCGCGCAGCGAGCGAATGTTTTGGCCTTTGTCGCTCACGCAGGACATCAGATAAAAAATCGCATCAATCATTCCCCAGGCAATGTTGCAGCCGAGCGCGCCTATCAACATCAAGCGCACGTCGTCACGGCCGGCATCCGCCACGCTCAGCGACCCGGTAAAGGTCAATACCATAATCAAACCAAACAATATTTCTGCAAGAACTGTGTAAGGTTCCAGCACCCGTTTGCGCGGAAGCGAAGTTTCAAATTCCTTGCTCATAACTATCTCTCTTCGAGGTTGACGATAAGTAAATCCTTGCCTTGTTACTGCAATAAACCGGCACGACAAATCGAGTGTAGTCCAAACAAGCGGAATAAAAATGCGTTTGCCAGGAGTAGTCGGCTCATTTTTTTACATTCTTATCTGCACTCTCGTAATGATTGGTTAATGTGCACTGGTCAGACTTTCCCTTGCACCAAAAAAGCTTACACTGCGGCAGTAAATGGCTTATTTCTGACTTGCGAGGAATTTTTTATGTCATCGTTTCTTAAACCACTGGCTGGCCTGATCGGAGCTGCCCTGGTCAGTTTGATTAGCACCGGAGCCTCTGCCTGCCCTGAGTATATGAAGGGGGAATATCGCAAGCTGCATTCGAAAGATTCTGTCGATATTTGCTCGCTCATGGAAAACAAAGCTGTGTTGGTTGTGAATACCGCCAGCCACTGCGGATTCACCTCCCAATTCAAAGGCCTTGAAGCCTTGCATCAAAAGTACAAGGACAAGGGATTGGTGATTGTGGGTTTTGCCAGCGATGATTTTAAGCAGGAGGATGCCGACGAAGAAAAAGCGGCGGAGATTTGCTACCTCAATTACGGCGTGACCTTCACCATGCTATCGCC
>DATIGS010000250.1:0-72136 GCA_035481425.1 Cellvibrio sp.
GAGTCCGCCGCCGGCGATTAATGTATCGGCAACGTGTGCATCGATTGAATCCTGGTCATCCAGCACCGCTGCGATTCCGCCTTGTGCAAACCAGGTGGAGCCTTGGTTAATTTCATTTTTGCTCAGCACGGCAACCCGCGCCTGGTGCGCTAAACTGAGCGCTAACGTCAGGCCTGCTGCACCTGAGCCGATAACCAAAACATCGTAGTGATAGTGTTTATTCATGCAAATAGGACCGGTGCGCGCGAAAGATGTATTAAAGAGGGCTAAAAGTTGCCGCAGTATATCAAGCCCGCGGGGGTTTATACGAAGTAATCAGCCATTGAGCTAATAACTCCGTATAATCCTCTATGAACTTTTTATTCATGATTTTGTCTATGGGCCGACCAGCTTTGATAGGCTTTGGTTTGATAATGCCAGCATCTTGAAAGAGCAATATCGTCGGATGACAGGCCAAAAGTTGGTTAAGTAAAGTCGGCAAAACGCGAGTTAATTGGCTCGTAAATGCTGGCGTGGATTTGCCCGGAACCAAAAGGTAAGGGCGCTTGGGGGTTAAAGAATGACAGCGCAATTAGCGCCTGATGTTGATCAGCAACTGGTCGAGCGAGTTCAAAAAGGCGATAAACGCGCGTTTGATTTGCTAGTGATTAAATACCAGCACAAAGTACTGGCGGTGATTAGCCGCTTTATCCGCGACCACGCCGAAGCTCAGGATGTGGCTCAAGAAGCCTTTATTAAAGCGTATCGCGCCTTACCCAACTTTCGGGGTGACAGCGCCTTTTACACCTGGATTTACCGTATTGCCATCAACACTGCCAAGAACCATATAGTCGCGCGCAATCGTCGCCCGCCGACCAGCGATGTGGAAATCGAAGATGCAGAGTTTTTCGATGGCAACGACGGCATGCACGAATTAAATACACCCGAACACAATATTTTGTGTGAAGAGCTGCAGGAAACAATCGAACAAGCCTTCCGCGATTTACCGGATGATCTGCGTACCGCAGTGACCTTGCGTGAAATTGATGGCTTGAGCTACGAAGAAATTGCCGAGGTGATGGAGTGTCCGGTCGGCACCGTGCGTTCGCGCATCTTTCGCGCCCGTGAAGCCATCGATAAACGCATCAAGCCTTTAGTTGAAGACATATAAAATTAAAAGACTGAAAGCATATAAATTAAAGTTGGTAAGTGAGAGCCACAGGGGCTGGCTGGGGAAAATTGCAACCGCTGTGAAAAACTTGCACAATTTTTTGTAATTTCGTGAACCAATTGACCATTGTTTAGTCATAGAAAGCAACTGGGCCAGAGACTCTAATCGGCGAATCCCTGACCAACCATAACGCAAGTCATTACCAATAGTTTTTGCACATTCGTGAGCACTTAATAAAAGAGGCAGCAGCGAGAAATGACAGAGCAAACCCAACCATCAGTAGTGCTTGCTGAATCACTTTCAGCATTGATGGACAATCAGGCATCAGAGTTGGAAATTCAACGGCTGCTGAAAGCACTTGATACAGACCCCGACCTCAAATCGACTTGGTCCCGCTATCAAGTTGCGAGTGCTGGTTTAAAGGGTGATCTGCCAGTAATGGCTTCAAGCGATTTCGCTTCCCGCGTTAGTGCGGCGATCGATGCAGAAGAAACCTATTCAATCCAACCAAAAGTTGCTTCAGCCAACCACGCAGCTGCAAATGAAGATAGGTCTGGAGACAGTTCTGGAAATGTTGTCGCCATGCCTATGCGCTGGTGGCAGCAGGTGGGGCGTGTTGCCGTGGCGGCATCGGTAGCTGGCGCATTGGTAGTGGGCGTACAGCAGTATCAATCGGCTGTGCCGCAAACAGCAGAGATTGCAGCAAATACTCCTGTGGCTTCTCCTGTCGCAACTACTGAAGCCAAGGCCGCTAATCTGCCTTCAGGTATCAATGCACCGGGTCTGTCAGCACGTACCGTAGCAGTACAAAGTGGTTATGAGTCGCGCCCGCATGAGAACCGTCGTGTGATGTTTGTGCCGCGTCAGCAGGCTGCTCCGGTGTACAACGAAGATGTCAGCGTGTACGTCAATCAGTTGATTCAGGAGCATACTGATAATGCTTCACTCAATAGCGGCCAAGGGATGTTGCCTTATACTCGTGTGATTTTGATCGAAGAGGATTAATTTTCCTGCCCTGTTTTGCGGGGATGCCGTTAACAAATATTGCGTTACCAGGTGGAGCAGTTATGCTGCTCCCTTGATCCACTCTTCCTCGAGTTCAGAATGTTGACTCCTTTTTCCATTCGTCCCTTTTTGTTTTTCTTCCCCTTGGTATTTTCACTCAGCTTGCAAGCGCAAGAGACAAACCTTTCGTCATCAGGTTCGTCCGTATCGTCGAGTACGGCCCAGTCTCCTGAAGTGGCCAAGCTATTGCACAAAATGGCGAGCGTTCCCCATACATTGAACTACCAGGGTTCATTTACCTATCAACACAAAGACAATCCGTCGCTACAAAGCTTTCGGATCATCCATTGGGTAAAGGATGGAGTCGAACACGAACGTTTACAGCATTTGAATGGCCCGGAGCGGGAGTTTTTGCGTTCGGGCAAGGCGATTGGCTGCGAGTCGCTGGGCGATCAATTGCTACAAGGCAAAATCAGCCAGTTGGGTGCGAATATTGCGCGAATGGACCAATTATATCGGTTCGAGATTCGCGGCCCGGAGCGGGTCGCTGGCCGCGAGGCGACAGCGTTATTGGCCTTGCCGCTGGATGGTTATCGCCACAGCTCATTACTGACTATTGATAACGAAACCGGGTTGGTGCTCAAATCCTGGTTGGTCGATGAATCTGCGCAACCATTGGAGCGCTACCAATTTATTGATCTGGATCTGAATCCGAATCTGGCGAGCATCCAGCAGCTGCCTGCGGCGAAAATCCAGAAGGAAACCACTTCACGCCTGGCTGACTGTAATCCCTCCGAGCTGAAACAGCCCCAGCAGTGGCAATTAGCCTGGGTGCCGCCCGGTTTTGCGTTTGTTGGGGAGCGCCGGGTTCGGGACCAGATTGACATGATGATGTACACCGATGGGCTCACGACTTTTTCGGTATTTGTAGAGGCTACGACGGGTGCTATCCCCGAAGGCGTGGCCCAGCGTGGTGCGACCCTCGCAGTGATGGACTCCCTGAATTACCAGGACAAACGCTACAGGATTACAGTTGTGGGAGAAATACCTGTCGTCACTGCCCAAAAAATTGCGCAAAATATAAGGGGGATTTAATCCTCCCTTTTTTTTCAAGCTTTCCTATTCAGGGCAAACCAGATGTCAGGGCAAACCAGATGATTCTCGAAACCGGCCGCATAATGGCGATAGAAACCGAAGGTGTTTGGGTGGAAACCATCCAAAAGTCAGCTTGTGGTTCCTGCAAAGCGGAGAAGGGCTGTGGGCAGAGTCTTATCAACAAGTGGGATGGTCATACAGCCTATATCTGGGTGCTGTTGGAAGGGCGTAACCCGGCTAATTATGCGCTGGGCGACGAAATCCAGATCGGTATTCCCGAGGAAGTTATCGCCAAAGGCGCGATGCTGGTTTATATGGTGCCCCTGATTACGCTATTGATTGCCACGGCGGTAGCGCATCAACAATTTGCCCATGAGGGGATTACCACCCTCAGTGGTTTTGCCGGTTTGCTATTGGGCGGCTTGCTTGTGCGTTGGCACTCCTGGCGTACCCGTTTTGATCGTAATTTACAGCCGGTGCTGGTCGACGATCGAAAACCACTGCGTTTCCACCAAGCTGCCGGGCAGCACTAGCATGTTGCGAGTGAATGCTTCGGTCGCCATTCCCCTGCACGAAATCGAACTCACGGCTATGCGTGCCCAAGGGGCGGGAGGGCAGAATGTCAACAAGGTGTCTAGTGCGATACATTTGCGTTTTGATATCCCTAAATCGTCGTTAAGTGAATTTTGCAAAGCCCGATTGTTGGCGCTTGGCGATAAACGCATCACCAATGATGGTGTGTTGATCATAAAAGCCCAGCGTTTCCGTACCCAGGAACAAAACCGGGAAGATGCTTTGGCCCGGCTGCAAGAAATCATTGTCGAGGCGATCAAGGTGGAAAAAATCCGCCGTGCGACCAAGCCTACTTTCTCCTCCGGGCAACGCCGCATGGACACTAAAACCTTGCGCGGTTCGATTAAGGCGGCACGCCAAAAAGTCTCGCTGGATTGAAGTGGCGGGCTTCCTTAGTCCGCCAGCAATCCATTTGTATAAGCTTCTCCTGTTACCGTTTCCCGCCACAATTGCTGCTGCAATGCAGTGAGATCGTCTCCACCCCCGTTCATCAACCAATTGACCAATGCCTTGGCCGCATCCGGAAAGTAGCGTGGCGCTGCAGGTGGCGGGAGTGGCAGCCAACTCCGCAATGTCTCTACATCAAAACGTTTGGCTGCTGTGCCATATCCCAGTGTCTCCAGCGCCAGCGCATTGGATTTTTGTTCCATTTGCCCCGCCACGGGCTGCACCAATAGCTTTTTCCCCAAATGAATGGCTTCGCTCGGTAATTCAAAACCAGCGCTGCAAATGACTCCCTCACAGCGGTGCAAATCGATTTGGAAGCCCTCCCGTGAAAACGGGCGAACGTGAATATGGCCTTCGTCATAAGCCGCAGGTACTGGCTGGTAGATAAAGAAATCGTATTCGGGGAAATGCCGCAATTGCGGGACTATATCGTCCAGGCCCGCAAAGGGCAGATACACCAGATATTGCTTGGGGGTAGAGACATTGGGGTAAGTCGAATGCTCTACCAACGGGGGCAAAATAGGCTGGTTGAAATGATGCCAGTGCAATCCAATCGGTTGGGTGATGGGTGCAAAATTGTGCATAAACCAATTGGTGACAAAGTTGCTGTCTGCTTTTGGGATATCGTAAAAAAACGCATTTTGGTGTGAAAGGCCGATAACTTTTTTGCCCGCGCGTTTTGCCGCCCAGGCGGACACAGGTTCAAAGTCGTTGATGATAAAGTCGTAGCCTTCAACATTGACCTTGTTTATATCCCGGTAGAGCTGGATCAGATTGGCTTGGAGGGCGGTTTGCCAAAACAAAACCTTGCCGTTTCGGGTTGCAAACGTAAGGCCGCGATAGGTTTGGTAGTTGCCGAAGATTTCCATATCAAAATACTTGTCGGCCGCTCTGCCTGAAAATACCCAATCCACCTGGGCACTCGCGTCAGCAAGGGCTTTGGCCATAATTCGCGCGCGGGTGGTATGCCCATTGCCGGTGCCCTGAACTCCATACAATATTTTCATTCGCTTTCGCCTGGTCGATAAAAGTCAATGATCATTCGCAGTGGATAAGCATGCACGCTGCTCATGTTCAGTGTAGTGAAACAATGATTGAGTGCAGGTAAATCCCCCAGAATGCGCAGCCGCTGCCGAGCAACGCGCCAGCAACCAGATCGGTGGGATAGTGCACGCCAAGCAATACCCGGCTCATGCCAATAGCGCTTGCCCAGATAAAACAGGGGATCGCAAATAAGGGATAGAAGTTAAGTACGAGGCAGGCAAATAAAAATGCCGCCGCGGTGTGACCCGAAGGAAAACTGAATTGGTCTGAAGGGGTGATCCAGGCTTGGTAGCTGCTGATTTTTACCGCCGGGCGGTCGCGTTTGATCAGGTTTTTTAACAGCAAGTACAGGCTGACATCAAATACATAGGCGATTATCCCGGCCCAGAAAAAGGTGGCGCCGACTTGCGGTTCGAACGCCAATAAGCAGAGGGCAACAATCAGATAAAGTGGGCCATCGCCCGTGTGGGAAATTAGCTTAATTGAGCGACGATATTGGAAGCCTTTGGTTACGTGGACCCAGAGGAACGCGAGGGTATCCAAATGATGGACGCGCTGTAAAAAAGTATTCATGATTCACCGCCTTCGTAGATAGTTGCAGATGAAATCGTGCAAGCGGGACGAGCCTCGCCTGCGTCCATCTATTAGTAACATTGCTATGTGACTATCGTATGACGATGTAACAAACCTCTATGACCAACCGCGGAGAGAGTGAATGAGTAAACCAGGCAAAACCGGTGTGGCGCGGATAATCGACGCCTTTGGCTATTCAATGAAAGGCTTCGCTGCTACCTGGAAATACGAGGCAGCATTCCGGCAAGAAGTGGGGTTGGCGATCGTGTTAATCCCCACGGCGTTTTGGCTCGCGCAGTCCCATATCGAATTGATTTTGTTGATCAGCAGTGTGTTTTGGGTATTGATGGCAGAGTTGGCGAATTCATCAGTAGAGGCGGTAGTTGATCGCACTGGCTCGGAGCGACATGAACTTTCCGGACGTGCTAAAGATATAGGTTCGGCACTGGTCTTTGTCAGTTTGGTGCTGTTGGCGATAATCTGGGGAATCATTGCGTTCAACCGTTTTGCCTGATTGCCCACTGTCTAGGTGTATTTGCGAGCCCCGGCCTGACAACCGGGGCTTTTTATTGGCGGTCTTTAAAAGCCCTGTTTTATTTACCTAATCTTATTTATTTAAAACTGGTTGCTTGATTGCAGTGCCTGAGGCTTTAGGGTAAATTACACCAATCGGTTAATTATCATATTTATATGCCCTATAGGGTTTCCCATAAGAAAAGCTATGAACGACGAATTTTCTGTTAATGAGCATCCTCATCGCCGCTACAACCCCTTAACCGGTGAGTGGCTACTGATCTCCCCCCATCGCAACAAGCGCCCCTGGCAGGGGCAGCAAGAGTCAAACCAATGGCCGGATAGCCCGGTGCATGATCCGTCTTGCTACCTTTGTGCTGGCAACAAACGTATGGGTGGTGAGGTTAATCCGCATTACCAAAATACTTTTGTATTTACCAACGACTTTGCGGCGTTGATGCCTAGTGTGCCTGAGGCGCCAGCCAGCAGCGATGCGCTATTCCAGATACAGTCCGAACACGGCACCAGCCGGGTGATTTGTTTCTCTGCCGATCACAGTAAAACCCTGCCGCTATTGAATGATGAAGAAACGGCGGCGGTGATCAGTACCTGGATGAACGAAGCAGCCGATCTTGGCAAACGGTATGCGAGCGTACAGATCTTTGAAAACAAGGGCGCGGTAATGGGCTGTTCCAATCCCCATCCCCATGGCCAGATTTGGGCGCAATCGCAATTGCCGACATTGGTGGGCAAAGAAGATGCTCTGCAGCGCGACTATCACGACAAGAACGCCATTCCGTTGCTGTTGGACTATGCGCAGAAAGAATCGGCGAATGGCGAGCGGGTTGTGGTTGAAAACGATGATTGGCTGGTGGTAGTGCCATTTTGGGCTGCCTGGCCGTTCGAGACATTGCTCCTTCCCAAGCACAAACTGGCGCGCATCACTGATTTAACCGAAACCCAGCAGCGTAGTTTGGGCACTATCTTGCGCGATATCACCGCCCGTTACGACAACCTGTTTGAGTGTTCATTTCCCTACTCAATGGGTTGGCACGGTGCTCCATTCCTGTCCGATGACACGGCACATTGGCAGTTACATGCACACTTTTATCCGCCGCTGTTACGCAGTGCCAGCGTGCGTAAATTCATGGTGGGTTACGAAATGTTGGCTGAGCCACAACGCGATTTGTCGCCAGAGCAAGCGGCTGAGCGGTTACGTCAACAAACTCCTGTTCATTTTCGATTGAGGTAAGAAGAGCGTGAAGACTCTCTCTAATGCTCGTGTGAGCGAATTATTTGAAAGCTATTTCGGCGCAGCGCCGGTTGCGGTTGTTAAGGCGCCCGGTCGCGTCAATTTGATTGGCGAGCATACGGATTACAACGGCGGTTTTGTGCTGCCTGCCGCTATCAACTACCACACCTATATCGCCTTTGCGCCGCGCGATGATCGCAACCTGCGCTTGGTGGCATACAACTTTGATAATGAGCTGGTGGTCATCGATCTCGATGCCGAGCAAGTGCACGACACCCGGGCCTCATGGAGCAACTATGTGCGCGGTGTAGTGCAAGAGATGCGCAAGAAGGGTTTTAGCTTGGCCGGTGGCGATTTGTATATCGCCGGCGACCTGCATTCCGGCGCTGGCTTGAGCAGTTCTGCATCGCTTGAAATGGCATTGATCCGCGCCTTCACCTCACTGAGTGGAGAAGTGGTTGAACCAACCCGGGCGGCATTGATGGGGCAGGCGGCGGAAAACAATTTTGTTGGCTGCAATTGCGGAATTATGGATCAGTTGATTTCGGCGCGCGGTCAGGAAAACGCCGCCTTGTTGATTGATTGCGAGGATCTGTCTACCCGCGCTGTGCCGGTTCCAGCTGATTGGGAAATCCTGATTGTGCACAGTGGGGTTAAACGTGGCTTGGTGGATAGTGAGTACAACCAGCGTCGCCAACAATGCGAACAGGCAGCGGGATATTTCGGCAAAAGCTCCCTGCGCGCGGTTGAGTTGGAGCAATTATTGGCAGCAGAAGGCAAGCTTGATGATTTGAGCTTCCGCCGCGCCCGTCATGTGCTCACCGAAAACCAGCGCACACTGGATGCTGCCACAGCTTTATCAGAGGCGAATCTGGCCGGTTTGATCAAGGTAATGGCTGAGTCACATGCGTCTATGCGCGACGACTTTAATATCACCGTACCGGCGATAGATACGCTGGTTAACATTTTAGCGGTGGCGGGAGATGGAAAAGCGGGCGCACGTATGACCGGTGGCGGGTTTGGTGGCTGTGTGGTTGCGGTGGCGCCGGCCGATGTTATTCCGCAATTAATCGCGGCTGTAGAGCTGCATTACCAGGCGCAAACGGGTTGTGAACCAACCCTGATCCGCGCCAAAGCCAGTGCCGGTGCTTTTGCTTAGAAGTTGTAGTTTGTTGATGTAAGGTTCTTGTGTTGTCTTGCCCCGCCATGTGCGGGGTTTTTTATTAAGGGGAGAGTGGAGACGTTTCCGAGTAAGGAGAGTTGCAAAGGAGATTAATGCCGGGTGTGGTCTGTGCTGCCAGAATCGCTCAAGAAAGCTTGGTAATCATCGGCGATCGTACGTTCTTCGGTACGGCGTTCAGTCGATTTTCGGCGTTTGCGGTGATAAAGATCCAATGGCATATTTTTGCAGGGGTCCCGATCCAAACGGCGGTCATGCCCCTTGCGGCGGTCGAAAAAAAACTTGTGGTCGCTCATAGTCAGTGTTTCTGCTCCCGGTCTGTTTATCGTTAGAACCTTGAATACAACAGTCACTTATTTGTCCCAAGTCAACACAGTGTAGATCTTTGTCGCTAAAATGCGGCAAGTTTTTTTGCATGGGCCGGCATGCATGGATAGCGATCATCTATGCATCGGCGATATTGCAACCCAGCCGAGGTGAACTCATGAATCCTGTTGAAAGTCGTATCCACGCCAAGCTAGCTGCCGGTTTCCAGCCGGTGCATCTGGATGTCATCAACGAAAGCTATATGCACTCGGTTCCGCCGGGCTCTGAAACCCATTTCAAAGTGGTTCTGGCGTCGGCCGCGTTTGCCGGGAAGCGCCAAGTACAGCGCCACCAAGCGGTTTATGCGTGTCTGGCAGAGGAGCTTCAATCCGGTGTCCATGCGCTGGCACTGCATACCTATAGTCCAGAGGAGTGGCAGGCTAATGCCCAGGTTCCTGCCTCGCCCCAGTGCTTGGGTGGCAGCAAACACGACCAGCAATAAAGGCTGGTTGTGCAAAAACTAAACGCCTATAATGCGCGCCCTGTGCAAAACTGCTTGTTATCGAATACCCGAAAACTGATTACTGCTAACCCTTTAAGTGATGTTTATGAGCCATATTGTTGTTGCCGCCCTCTATAAATTCGTTAAGTTGCCCGATTACGAAACCCTGGTTCCGCGCCTGAAAGACTTGTGTGACCAGTTGGGGATCAAGGGGACTTTGCTGCTGGCGGAAGAAGGTATCAATGGCACTGTATCTGGCTCGCGTGAAGGCATTGATAGTTTGACCGCGTTTTTACGTGCAGACGGCCGTTTTGATAACCTGAGTTACAAAGAATCCTTTTACGAGGAGCAACCTTTCTACCGGATGAAAGTGAAGCTTAAAAAGGAAATCGTCACCATGGGGGTGCATGGCATAGATCCGCAAAAAATTGTGGGGACCTATGTTAAGCCCAAAGACTGGAATGCACTGATCAGCGATCCTGATGTTTTGGTTGTCGATACCCGCAATTCATACGAATACGAGATAGGCACCTTCGAACGTGCCATTGATCCAAAAACAGAAACCTTCCGCGAATTTCCGGCGTATGTTGCGGAAAACCTGGATCCTGCCAAACATAAAAAAGTCGCGATGTTTTGCACTGGCGGCATTCGCTGCGAGAAATCCACTGCCTACTTAAAAGAGCAGGGGTTTGAAGAGGTTTATCACCTTGAAGGCGGCATCCTGAAATATCTCGAAGAAGTTCCGCAAGAAGAAAGTTTGTGGCGCGGCGAGTGTTTTGTATTTGATAACCGTGTGGCCGTGAATCATCAATTGGAAAAAGGTGTTTACGATCAATGCCACGGATGCCGCTATCCCATCACTGAAGAAGACAAAGCGTCCGACCATTATATGTTGGGAGTTTGCTGTCCTCGTTGTTTCGATAAGTTGACCCCGGAACAAACGACCCGGTTTGCAGAGCGCCAGAAGCAAATCGAATTGGCCAAGCAGCGCAATCAAGGCCATATAGGTGTATTGCCGCCTGAGCGACAAGCCCGTCGTGCAGAAAAGCTGGAGCATCGTGAAGCGCAGCGTCGATTATCATTGGCGGCAGAGCTTGCTGCTAAACGTTGATACAAATAGTAATTAGCTATTTTGTCACACAATTACTTTATGCTTTAATGCGATTTCCATTTATAAATCTCTGTGGTACCTATGAATTTTGATGATTGGACAGCTGATGTAGCTGCAGGCACGGCTACTCATGCCAGCGGATTTACTATTCGCATTGAGGGCAACCCTAAAGATCCTTCGGATGTGTATCCCGGAAAATTTCCTGAAGGTATGAGCTTTGTCGACCAAGCGCGTTTGCTGCGTTCAGGGTTGGAGTTCTTGGCAAAGACCGGTGGTAGTGCTCCCAAATCATGGCAGTCCAGCCCGGTACAGGATGCAAAAACCGAAGCCATCAAAGCCCGTGAAGAATTGGCAAAACGTTTTGCAGATCGACCAGACAAACCGCAGCGCTCCGTGCTTTCGTTGAAAAAGAATTCTTAAGTAGATGTGATCATTACAAATCCCCATAAAAAAACCGGCATATCAGCGCCGGTTTTTTTATGGGAGTTTTTTGAAGCCCGGGAGCGAAAATGAACTCCCGGGAGCAATCACAATTACAGCAAGCCGCGACGCTGCAGCTCCAAATATTGCGCATCAACCAATTTGAATAAATCATCAAACTTACTTGCAGCAGGTGCGGTTACCAATTCCAGGCTTTCCACATTGCCTTGCGGGCGCTTCATAATTTTTTCCAACTCATCAGCAGTGCCGCTCATCGCCGCAATAATTTTATCGGTGCTGTCTTTATCGCGGAAAATTCTGCCTTGGTCGGTCAACTGTAAATAGTTATCGCACTCTTGCAGCCAGTCTTTACGTTGCAAAATGAAATTGCGGATGTTCTTGGCTCCGCCGCGATGGCCTGTTGGCAATTGTTTTTCTTTATAGTTTTGCAGGCTCTTACGACCCTGGATTAAAAAATCGACACCGGTTGATTTGCAGTACTTCGCATTCAGGTAACTGGCAAATTTCACATTATTTGCTGCTTCTGCCTTGGCGCGTTTGCAGGCCTCATCACAACTGAAAGCAAATGACGATAGCGATAATAGGGAAATAATTATTAGGATTTTTTTCATGAAGGGCTCACCGATTATTAAAGTTATATGAAAGCTGATTTACTGCACTGTGATATAAATCACTTTTAAAGCAGCGTCAAGTATTGTAAATAAAATTAATTGTTTATATAACTTTCAGGACTAGATTTGGAAATTCACTGCGAATTTATAAATTTGAAAGGCTGTGTTTTCGCGAAAGGAAGTCGAGCTTGAAACAGTGATCGGGGAAGAGGAAAACGGGAGAAAATAGAAAAGGCAGCATTACGCTGCCTTGATCGTTAACGGGGAGCTGAAATATTAACCGAAGAAACCGAGCGGATTTTTGCTGATGGCGACGCTTACTATGTAAGCAAATACAATTAGGGCGCTAATCCATAGTAGTTTGCGTCCAGTAGGATTAGGTATTTTAAATGCGGCAACACCCAAACCAATATAAACCACCAAACCGATAATTTTCGCCATGATCCAAGGTTGGCTTCCCGGTGACATATTGAGTTCTACGGCGAGCACTATCCCGCTGGCTAATAAGATAGTACTAATTATGTGCGGCAGTATTTTTACCCATTTTTTGCTGAGCATACTGGAATTCATAAACAGCCATATTCCGCGCACAAAAAATGCGAGCAGTGACAGGGCTACAAAAGTGAGATGGATATGTTTGAGGGCTAGATACACAGTATGTTTTCCTTTTTATCAATATGAAATTGTTTTGATATTGTGCGCCGCGTTACGCTGCACTGAGCGCTTTGCCAACCAAGCCAAGCATGGATTCAGATAAGGGAAGTTTTAATGCGGCCGCGTGGCCTTTTTCTGACATTTTATTCCAGGTTTTACGAATAATATCGATAAGTTTTTCCTCGTCATGCTTGCTGGCGAAATCCGCCAAATAAAATTCAATAAATACCAGGCACACGACATCTTCCAGTGTTTGTACTTCTTCATCGCGTTTCAAGCTGCGTTTGAGCAGCAGGTCTTTCACGCGTGTAATCATAGCTTCGTCATAACCTTGCTGCGCCATGATATCGCCGGCAATTTCACCATGTAGCTGTGCTAAATCCAGCCGCCATTTTTTATAGCCACTGCGATCCATAGGATAATCGCTACGCGGAATTTTCCAGCGGCAAATATGTTGGCTACGTGAAGCCAGTTGCAATGCTTCTGATGGCGCTTCACAAAATTGATGAAGATGAGCGCTCATACGTTGGGCGTAAATCCATTCTTTGGCGACGGCTTTACCATCCACTATTTCTGTATTGGGATCTTGTAAATTGGCTGCATCAAATGCAGCGAGGGTTTTTTCCAAACGAGTTTGGTCGGTCATAGCGGTTGCTCAATAAACGTTATAGGAAATCAGCAGTTCGCGTTGCCATTGGCAACTGCGCGCAACTGTTCCATGTTGGTAATCATGATTTCTTTTTTATCCACTGCAATTAAATCTTGTTTTTGCAAGCGGGTTAAAACGCGGCTGACGGTTTCTATCGTCAGGCCTAAATAATTGCCAATGTCGGTGCGCGACATAGGTAAGCGGAATGCGTTTGCCGATAATTGGCGGCGACTATTGCGACTGGAAATACTCAGCAGCAACGCAGCGATACGTTCCTCAGCGCTACTTTTACTTAACAGCGTAATGACTTGCTGGTCTTGTGTGATCTCGCGGCTCATCAATTGAAAAAAGTGACGCTGTAAATTGGGGATCTGCAAACTCAATTCTTCCATTCGCTCGAACGGAATTTCGCATACAGAGGAGGTCTCCAGCGCGATGACTGAATTGGTGTAAAGGTTGTCTGCAATACCATCCATACCAACAACTTCGCCGGGCAAATAAAAACCGGTGACCTGTTCTTCGCCATTGTCACTCAGGGTGATGGCTTTTACGGCGCCGGAACGGATGGCATAGACAGAGCTGAATGGATCATTCGCGCGATACAAATAATCGCCTTTTTGTAGGGGTTTACCGCGTTGGACTATTCGATCAAGGCGGTCAATATCTTCAATGTGCAGGCTAATAGGCAGGCAAATTGTGTTTAACCGACAATTGCCGCAATTGACACGCTTATCGTGAGGACAGTTTGTATCCACAGTTTTGGCTATAGGTTGTTTTGCAGTCATGAGCGTCTCGATAGCGGATGTCCCTGAAATATTGAGGGAAAATAGCTGAATAGAGTGATTGTTGCAGCTTTGGTGTAGGCGGTAAATAGTAGCTCACTGCATGATATTAATAAGATGGTTATCGATTGAGATGACGAGAGAGACAAAAAATGGACCGGCGAACCGGCCCGAAGGAGATTAACCGGATAGCCGGTTAAGCGAAGGATGAGAGCTGGTGATATGGATAGGCTTGATGTTGATCTATGCTATCTGGCCGATCCTGTTTGCGGGAGTGACAAATTGCCGCAGGCGAAACCCTTATAACTAAAATCACTTGGAAGTGGTTGCAATAAAACCTTTACACGGGGCAGGGCGGATAATATATTTGGCCTGCTGGTCCGTTCGCAGCATTATTTATGGTAAGTCACCTCGTTGTTCTAGCAGTACATCTATTAGCGCCGCGTTTTGTTTTTCATAAGTAACATCTGAATCCGCCAGCACAGCTCCACTTGGGGTATTCATTTTATTATTTATAAAAGCATCGAGGTTTATCATGGCTAGAAGTACTGGTACCGTTAAATGGTTCAACGAATCTAAAGGTTTTGGTTTCATTGCAAGTGAAGCGGGTCAAGACGTGTTCGTTCACTACAGCGCTATCACTGGTTCAGGTTTTAAAACCCTGGCTGAAGGCCAAAAAGTAGAGTTCGACGTGAAGCCAGGCCAAAAAGGCCCACAAGCTGAAAACGTAATTGGTCTGTAATTGAATAAACAGCACCGATCAAAAAACCGCCCAAGAGGCGGTTTTTTATTATGTGTCCCTTTCGTAAGTAAGGAGATGTCCGTGGCAGCTAATATTGATAAATATCAGGCCTCCACACAGGTGCAACACAAGCAATGAACTGGCTAGCTCATGCGTTCCTATCCAAGCGAAATATAGAATTCCGTATTGGCAATATATTGCCGGACTTGGTATCAATTTCTGAGGTGAGAAAATTTCCCGCAGCGTATCAGGAGGGTGTTCTCTGTCATCGTGTGATCGACCGCTTTACTGATGCGCATCCGATTGTGAAAGCTGGTATTAGCCGCATGCCGCCGGAATACAAACGTTATGGCGGGGTGTTAACGGATGTATTCTATGATCACTTCCTCGCCAAACATTGGCCGAGTTTTTCCCCGGTGAGTTTACATAAATTCTCGCAACACTTTCATGAAGACTTGATCCTGATTAGCGATGAGCTACCGCGAGATATTTTTAACCATTTTCAGCGCATATTGAAAAACCGGCTTTTTGAAAGCTATCAACATGTAGATGGGGTTGCGCTGGCTCTGCAGCGAATTGACGGCCGGCTGAAGCTGCCAGCCAATTTGGGTGCAGCAGTTGCGATACTGAATGAACAGTATGAGCTTTACGAAAACGAGTTCACCGAATTTTTCGCAGAGCTACGCGAGCACATAAAGCCTTATGTCGTGGAACCCTAGACTTCAATCAGCTTGCCGCTGGTTACCAAATAAAGTGCTGTTTTAATCGGTAATGTCTCTGCCTCTGCCAATAAATTTTTATAGCGCGTTAATTGTGGCAGATAGGCTTCCATTTCCCGCGCAATAAATTGGTCATCGGTTTCTCCCGTTTCTGCTTCGCTACTTTTGTAATCCACAATCCAGCGCACACCATCGACGATAAATGTGCGGTCGATGATGTGTTCGCGTACATCCTGTTTTTCCTTTTGCATTAAGGACAGTTCGCAAGCGCTTTGGTGATGATCACTATTGAGTAGCCAGCGACCCTGCGCACTATCAATTGTCGCAGTAATGGCGCTGGTAATTTTTTGCAGCGCGCGATTGATGTTGTCGCCACTCCAGCCCAGTTGTTGCAACTGGATTTTCCAAAAATGGTATTGCCGGGCAATAAATTCTTCGGCTGTAATGCTGTGGGTATTGCCGATCAGTTTGTTTTCAACAATCGCTTGCAATGCATTATGAATCACTGTGCCTGTATGGCGAGCGAGACGGGCGCCGGTGGTTTCGACCTCGGGGATGTTGAGTGGATTATCATCGGTTAGATCATCGATCTCCCGTGAGCCAAATTCATGGCCGCGATAAGCGGTGAGCAAGGTGACATCGGCTAATACCGGAGCTTGCCAATCAGCTGGTAAACGCAATATGTGTTGCAAGCCGGGTTTGGTTTTTTCGGCAAATAAATCATCGGTTAGTGTTAACTGGCGGCGTGGACTGGTATTGCCCTGTAGTTGAATTGCATCTTCCTTCACGAATGGCCAAATGCTATGCAACAGCGAGACCTTTGCGGGCGCAACTAATTCATCATCTTTGGTATTAATACACGCGATCAAGTGCAAACGTTTAATCGCCCGGGTGCAGCCCACATACAACAACCGTGTCGCTTCAAAGGCTTGTTGTTTATCGGCTTCGCGGCGCATAAACGTATAGAGGGTATCCTCTTCTTGACCGGTGGCGGCGAGTGAGCCGAGCAGCAATTGTTTTTCGCCATGATGGTTGATGCGTTCTTGCCAGAGTAATAATTGTTTGTCGTCTTTTCGCGCGCTGCGATCCAGGCCGGGAATGATTACTGTATCGAATTCAAGGCCTTTGGATTTGTGAATGGTCATCACCTGCAATTTTGGGTCGGCGTCGGCACGCGGTGCGGCGAATAACCGGTCTATTGCATTATTGAATGCTTGCCAGTCGCGAATGCTACCGCCTTGTTGATGTTTGGCGAGCAGCGCGAAAAAGCTATCGATATTATCGCGGTCATTTGCATCCAATAGTGTGGCCGGGCCACCCAATGCAAACCAAATGCCTTCAATCCACTGGCGAAGCGGTTTCCGGTAGCGCTCGCGTAGCGCTTGTTGGAGTATCGGTATAACGCGCGCAAGAATTTTTTTGCCGCTGTCACTGAGCCCCGCGATTTTCTGGTGTAACTCCAATTGCGGCCAGATGACTGCAAACGCAGTTTCATTTGCACGCGGATTGAGTTCGATAAGGTTTGCAGTGGTAATGCAGTGCAAATCGTTATTATCCAAACCGCACCATGGGGCGCGCAACACGGATAACCATGCAATCCGGTCGGCGGGATTTAACAGTGCGCGCGTAAGCGACAGTAAATCCATAATTGCCATGCGGCTGGCGAGGCGATCAATTTCTGTGGCTTGATAATGCAAGCCTGCTGCTGTGAGCGCCGGTAAAATACGGGCAAGATGATTACGCGTACGCACCAGGATCGCAATGCTGCCATAGGGATCGGCAGTGCGCGCCTGTTGCGCCAGTTCAACAACTTTTTCTGCTTCCTGTTGCTGGGCATTAATGCGCGATGGAATTTCGTCGTCATCACCAGCATTATCTTTTTCGACAGATTTTGTTTCTGATGAATAAGTGCATACATAAAAATCGACTGCATTACCATCGATTGCGGGTTTAAATGCAACCGAGGGCGAATAACAGACGGCGCCACGGCTAATATCATCCTGCAGTGGAAATGCATTTTGAAAAATATTATTTACCCAGTGCACCACGCCAGCCTGGGAGCGGAAATTCACCCGCAAATCCAACGGCGTCAACGCAACTGAACCTATTCCTTGTTGGCGTGCGTCCAAAAATAAACCCACGTTTGCATTGCGAAATCCATAACAGGATTGCATGCCGTCACCCACAATAAATAAGGTGCGTCCGTCGCCGGTTTGCCAACCGCTGGTTAGTTTGCGTAAGAGTTCCAGTTGCGGGCTGGCGGTATCCTGGAATTCATCGACGAGGATATGGCGAATGCGGTAATCCAATTGCAACGCCAAATCGCTGGGTGCATCTTCATCGCCCAATGCCAACAACGCGGCTTGGCTGATGGCGGTATAGTCGGTCGCACTCTGCTGTTTAAACACTATCGTTAATTGCGCAACAAGGATCGGCAGTATGCTGGTTAAGCAATCAAGTAATTGCCATTGATGTTCTGCATAGCTGGCTGACGGCAATGACCGAAGTTCATGCAGCAATTGTTCGGCGTTCGGTGCTGTGTCGGTAATCGCCGCGATCAGTTCATTGAAGCGATTTTTAAGCTCAGCATTTTCTTTTCCTGCAGGAAATCCTTCCGTTTTGGTGAGGCGTGCGCGAAAGGTGCCGCTATTGGTTAACAGCAAATCGGCAATAGCAAACCACTGCGGAAGCGCCTCCGGCTCTGCATCGGGCAAGCCATTAATGCCGAGCAATTCATGAATGCGATTTTTGCACTCGGATGTTTCTTGCAAATTCGCAGCGGCGCGATCTGCGATGCTGCAGATTTCGCTGCTGTGAATAAGCAGCGCGGCTTCAACCAAATCCAGGTGTTCGCAAATAACATCGCGCAATACTTGTTCGAGATACGCTCTGGCATCCTCATGGCGTGCTTGCAGCAATACCCCGAGCCATTGCTCACGTTTGGCAAGCAGGCTGACTAATAAATTTTCTACGGCTGGTAAATTGTTATCCAGGTGACGAAACAGGCGAGTCAAATCAGCGCGCAGCGGCGAATCCTGTTCGAGCAAATGAAATAGTTCGCGCACTGCCAAACGATAGGCTTGTTCGGCATCTTCCAATGTGTCGGGTTGTGCACCTATGCCGCTGGCGAGTGGTAATTGTTTGGTGATGGAGCGGCATAAACTATCGATGGTTTGCACACGTAAACGCTGCGGGCTTTGCAATAGATTCCAGGCTAATTCACGGTCGCGTTGCAATACTGCTTGCGCCAATTTCCAGGTGCGCTGTGCATGCGAATCTTGTGGCTCGGGTTGATCGGCGGCTTGCCAGAGTGCATGCATAATCCGGTCTTGCATTTCGCCAGCGGCTTTGCGTGTAAACGTGATTGCCAGCACTTCTTCCGGTTCATCGCACCAGGCCAGTAATGTCAACACCCGCTGGGTGAGCAAACCGGTTTTGCCAGAACCGGCGGGGGCCGATACTGCAAAGGATGTATGTGGATCCAGCGCATCAAAACGAACCTGTTGATCGATAGGTTGGTTTATTGGCTGGTTTAGTGTTTGAACATTCGCATCTGACATTAGATCGACCCTTGCATGCGGCTGATAAATGCATCCAGCGCATCTTGTTCTTGCTGGCGATTCAAGGGAAGTAGATCTTCTGCATATTGCGCAGCCATGGCATTTTTCATATCGACACGCACATCCCCCTGGATAAAATCAGCGGCTAATTGTTGTAAGTACAATTGCCAGTCCCGGGTTTGCTGTTCCCATGAAATTTTTCCGGGAAAAATACCATCGTGTTGAATTTGCAATTCTCCGGTGCCAATCCATTTCATGGCTTTTGCATTGATTTGCGCGAAGGCAATAGCAGCTACAGGTGTCGCAGCGGTGACGGCATAAAGCGGCAGTTGCGGTTCATCCATACGTTCGCCTTGCCAGCTTTTTGCATTGGGTTGGCCAGTTTTATAGTCGATCAACAATAGTTCGCCAGTATGCAGTTGATCGATACGGTCGATACGTAGGCGTAGCGGGAGCCCTGTAAATTCCACTTCCACTTCTTCTTCAATCGCTACTACCGAAAATGCCGGCCGCATTTTTTCTTGCGCGAGCCAGTCCTGAATTAATCTTGCCAATCGCTCTTGTTCAAGTTGTGCGTAAAAAACACCTATGCTGCTACCGCGTTTTTGTTTCAGCGCATCCACGGCGGTCTGGGTTGTTTGGTTAATCAAGGTGATTAATTCGTTTTCATCAAGCGCTAGCAGCGTCACTTGGTCTTTGAGTTCGCGCCATATCATCGCCAATGCATCGTGCAGTAAATTGCCGCGTTCAATCGCCGAGAAACCGGCAACCGGTTCATCGATACTGGTTGCTCCCAGGCGCAAGCGCGCGAAAGCATTGAACGGGCAGGCCGCTTGCTCTTTAAATAAACCGGCGCCGCCGCGCACCGCCTCCTGTTCAATATTTAATGGAGGGGCAGTTGCGGTGGAAATGATTTCCAATCTGCTGGAGGCAGCCAAGAGACGGTAGTTTTGTGCGCTGCTGCTGTCGATATTGCTGACCAAGGTATCGATTGCGGTTAATGGTACATGGCGAATTAACGCACTTGGGCTGAGTTCGCTGTCGTCATCGCTATGAGCCGAGCTGAAAATAACCACGGGTGCGCACTGGCGATAATGTTCTGTGAGTGCGCGTGCAAACTGCAATTCGCGCTCGGCGCTCGCGTGGGGCATTTTTTGCGAGCGTTGCAAGCTGCTTGGCAACAGCGGGTTGGGAGCAGGCACCGGAGGCCATTGGCGATGGTGTAGGCCCATTACCCAGCAATGACTGAATTGCAACCCGGCACCTTCAAGCGCACCAAGAATCTGGATGGGGGAATTAGGAGTCTGTGCCTGAAACGGTGTCTTTCCGGCAATGTTGCGTAATTGTTGGATTGCTCCTGCGTAATTAAATTGAATGCCGGTGCCATCCAGTTGCACAAAATTTTCGAGCACCTGATTCCAAAGTGTGAGCTGTTGGTATTCCTGGCTATCCAACCGGCGGGTGCCTGGCCAACCAAGCAACTGCAAATGCTGCTGAAAAAAATCACACCAATATTGTGCGCTCTGGTTACCAAAACTTTGGCGACGATAATTTTCCAACTGTATGAGTCGCGCGGCAAGGTTGCTGTCGCTTTCAGCTATACCTAATTTGGTGGTTAACGTTTGGCAGTGATAGCGTAAATCGCTCAAGCTGATCGTAAACTTTCCCAACTTGCGCAGGGTTTGGATCAAGTGTGTGCGCAACACTAACTCTTTATCTGCATCGCCAAAAAAAGGTGAGAGCAACAGGTTGCAAATGGCTTCCAGATCCCACGATGATTTTTGCAGCATCAACAAATCCAATGTTGCGCTGATAATCGGCGTCGCCCCCAGGGGGGTACCGGCAGAAAAGTTAAACGGCAGTGTGTAGCGCGGGCGATCGGGCAGGGCGGCGAGGGGTTCGAATACCTCGACAAAGATGCGCTCGACTTGATCGCGGCATTGGCCGAGGTTCGGCACGATAATGCCAATCATCGCTGCCGGGTTTTGTTCTATCTGGGTTTTGCTCCAGAGTGCCGCGCAGCGGATTTCTGCTTCGCTATTGGTTGTTTCGGTGCGGATTAGTTGTGCGTGTTGATTGTCCAGCTTAAACGCATTCAGTTCATGGCAAGCGTTGTTAATCAAATCCTGGTGTTGCGGCGGTATATCGTCAAAACCGGTGAGGTGGATGATGGGCTCTTTATCGAGCTGCGAATTTTTTAACGCATCGATCAGTATCTGGTTTGCCGTTTCTTGCGTAATAAATCCCAATCGCGCCAAATTTGCGCGGAACTCGCCCAGCCAGGTTAGCCAACAATAGGTATTGCTTTGCTCATTTAGCAGAGGCTCCGCAGCGTGCACTTGTTCTTCTGAAAGTTGCCACAGCTCAAGGTTGCGCAATGCACTATCGGCAGCTTGTGCCAGCGGCTCGGGTTGTAGCAGTGCAGCCGCCAGGGAGGATCTGCCGATAATGTTTTCCCACAGGTATTGGCGTTGCAAATTATTAATGATCCGCTGCGCGGCAGGTGCATAAGCGCGTCGTTGCAGGAGTGCCCAATTCAATTCAATCCACTGGCTTAATGAATAAATCCGCGGGCTTGGCCAAACTCGGGTGGTATCTGCCTGCTGTTGTCCATAGGCGCGCAGCATATGGTTGCGCAAGCGGTTGTTGGCTGTGATGACCAATTCGCTACGACTGATCGCCGGCAAATAGGGAGTTATATCAAAATAGGTATCAACCATGATGCTGTCTGCGAGCCTGTAATCGGTACACGTCAAAAATGGAAGGTATTATGGCACCGGACGCAGGGCCTGTGCGTTGTAAAGTTTGGTTATAAGCCTTTGTCGCATAAGGAATTAGCATTTTCTTCGGCTTGTTTGGTCAAATGAAACATGCTACTTTTCCCGCCCACATGAGGAAAGGCTTGGATTGCCAACGTGCTGCACGTTTGTAAATGGATTGCATAAAAATAGCCCAAAGGGCATAGACCGCCGGCAAGTAAGGTCAATACATCAGGTGAGTGTCTCGTTAGGCTGCGACTTTTTATATTTATTCAAAAGTGCGTCTATGATTCCCTTTGTATTCCATAACTATAAACAAGTGACCCTATGAACCAACAAGCCCCTTTGAATCAACAAGCTGTGGGTAATTACAGATGGACCATTTGCGGTCTGTTGTTCTTCGCTACCACGGTTAACTATCTCGACCGCCAAGTTTTAAGTCTGTTGTCGCCTGAGCTTATGGGGCTGTATGGTTGGAACAACAACGACTACGGCAACATCACTGCATTATTTACCTTCGTCTATGCCATATCGATGATCTTTGCAGGTCGCTTTATCGATAAGTTCGGCACCAAAAATGGTTACATCATCGCGATTGCTATCTGGTCATTCGGTGCTGCCATCCACGCCTTTGCGTACGATATGGGCGCGGGGTTTTACGCTGTATTGAGCTGGATTGGCTTGGCTGATATCGACGAAGCCAATGGAACCGTGAATGGCGCTGCGGCTATTACGGTCTACTCGGTGGCAGGTTTTATGATTGCGCGTGCGGTGCTCGCATTCGGCGAGGCGGGTAACTTTCCTGCTGCTATTAAAGCGACCGCGGAATACTTCCCCAAAAAAGAGCGTTCATTCGCTACCGGCATTTTTAACTCCGGCGCCAACGTTGGTGCGATTTTGGCTCCCCTGACTGTACCCGTCATTGGTGTGATGTGGGGTTGGCAGTGGGCGTTCATCGTGGTCGGGATCATCGGTTTTGTATGGATTGGCTTCTGGTGGGTGTGGTACGACAAACCGAGCGAGCAAAAACGTTTGACCGAGGCTGAACGTGCTTATATCAATTCAGATGTTGAAGCTGTTGAAGCCGTTGAGGAAGAAGTCAAAACCTCCTGGTTTACTCTCTTAAGCTACAGACAAACCTGGGCATTCGCCTTCGGCAAGTTTATGACGGATGGTGTCTGGTGGTTCTTCCTGTTCTGGTTGCCTATTTATCTGAGCGCCCAGCATGGCATGGAAAAAACCGAAATCGCGTTACCAATCGCTTTGATCTATACCCTGACCATGTTCGGTAGTATTGGCGGCGGTGCGTTCCCCGGTTACTTCATCAAGAAGGGTATGGATGCGTTTAATGCGCGTCGTACGGCAATGTTTGTTATTGCCCTGTTCCCATTGGTGGTTTTGTTGGCCCAACCTTTGGGTCATATTTCGGTTTGGATTCCAATCTTGCTGATTGCAGTAGGTGCATCTGCGCATCAGGCATGGTCGGCGAATATCTTTACCACCGTATCTGACATGTTCCCTAAAAAGGCGGTTGGTTCTGTAGTAGGGATCGGTGGTTTTGCCGGTGGTATGGGTGGTGTATTGCTCAACAAGTTGGGCGGCGGTTTATTCGATCACTTTGAAAAAGCAGGCAATATCGCGATGGGTTACACCATTATGTTTGCGATCTGCGCCACTGCATATCTGATCGCCTGGTTCGTTATGCGTATGCTGGTACCTAAATATAAGCCGATTACAGATCTGTAATCTGCCCCGTTTTATTGTTCGATATACAAAAAACGTTAAATGATAAAACCGCCGGATCGCAAGGTCCGGCGGTTTTTTTATGGGCGCAGGATTAGTACGAATATCAAAACGACGGCTATTTTAATTCTAAAAAGGTCTAATCCAGAGAAGACTTTTACGCCGGTTTTCGTGTCTATTTTTTCGCCTGAGTTAATACTTAAGAGGCATTTCCATTTCCCTGAGAGGAGTTTGATATGTCGAACAACAATAATAGTGTGACCGCCAAAACCATCATGAGTAAAACGTTATTGAGCGCTTATGAGGGGTGGACGATCCACCGGCTCGCCGAATTTTTTATTAAACATGGAATCTCTGGAGCGCCGGTAATTGCGTCGGACCATGAATTGGTTGGTGTTGTTACAGTGTCCGATATTTTTAAATTCAGCAGTATGGATGAAACCCATCGCCGCGAAGCACTGCGTAATTATTATCGCGAAAGCTGTGAAATTGATTTGGACGAAGCGAGTCTGCGCGACTGGAGTAATCGTGCGGAATACAACTGCACTGTGCATCAAATTATGCAGAAAGAAATTATTACCGTGCGGCAGGATGCGACTGTAGCGCAAGTCGCTGCGGTGATGGTGAAAAACAATATTCACCGCGTGGTGGTGACCGAAAATAAAATCGCGCTGGGTGTCATCACCAGCATGGATATCCTGCGCAATTTACAGCCTGATGGACATGAACTGCGTTTGGTTGTTTAACAGTGTTTAGATTCCGAGATAATCCTGCCGGTGGATGCCAAATCGCGTCAATGCCGGAGCTAGCTGCTGAGCTTCGGCAGTGGCTTTCGTAAACACAGCAAGGTGTTCCGGGATGTACTCCGCAGGTGGTTCTACTGCATCGGCGAGTAAAAACTCTACTCGCCGTGCAATTGCGGCCCCCGAATCAATCAACGTCAGGTGAGTAGGAAGTTGCTGCGCTAATTCATCTTTCAGCAATGGAAAGTGAGTGCAGGCCAGAACCAGCACATCCATTTTCTCCGCGTTATCCATAGACATTAATTCTTGCGTAATCTTTCCAATTGCGTTCGGGGAAATCATTTCGCCACGCAATTTTTGCTCGGCAATTTGTACCAGCTCACTCGATCCTAAAGACACTACTTGGCAGTCGGTGGCGTACTCACGGATTAATTCATGGGTGTAAGGGCGGGCGACAGTAGCAGGAGTGGCAAGCAGCCCAATTACCTTGGTTTTACTCATCAGCGCGGCGGGTTTGATTGCAGGTACAACACCAACGATCGGTAGATTCAATTTACTGCGCAAATGGGGCAGGGTGAGCGTGCTGGCGGTGTTACACGCGATGACCAAAATATCGGCCGGATAGCGCTTTAACAGCTCGCTTATAACCATATCGACACGCGCGATCAGTTCCGCCTCACCTTTGGTGCCATAGGGAAAAAACGCATTATCCGAGGCATAAACCAGGGGATTTAGCGGTAGCCGCTGCTGGATTTCTTGCGCGACGCTTAATCCTCCGACACCGGAATCAAATACCAGGATGCGGGGAACAGGCGAAGCGGTGGCTGAATTTGTCATTGTATAAATCAAATCAATGGGCTGATGACAGCGATATATTGCTAAAATGGCGCGATTTTAACGGCCAGGGCCAATAAAGCCTAGCCGCAGTTCGTATTCTGGAGCTTTCTTGTGAATCCATCGGTATTACCGCTTTTTGCTGCCCTGATTGGGTTGGTAATTGGTGCCCTCAGTGTTTACTGGATTATTGGTCGTCGCCTGGACCAGGCCGTGCTGGTCAAAACCCGCGAATTGGAATTATCCCAGCAGCAATTACAGCATGAACATGCTCTGCGCGAAGCAGCGTTCCAGCATGAAAGTAATCAGCTTAAACAGCAATTGGTCGACATCAAGGCACAACTCCATACTGCGCATCAACATAGCCATGAATTACAACAAGCGTTAAGTTCAGCACAACAAGATGCCGCGGCCTTGCGCGAAAAGACTCGCTACTTTGATGAGCTGCAACAGCAATCGTTGAGAAAGGATGAACAGCTGTCGGTATACGCCAAAGATACCACTGAATTAAAAACCCGCTTGGAGCAAGAGCGGAAAAATTTCGCGGAACAATTGGCGTTATTACAAAATGCCAAAGCTGAATTGGCCAAAGAGTTCGAGAACCTTGCCAATAAAATTTTCGAGAGCAAGCAACAACAGTTCAGTGTTAACAGCAAAACCTTGCTTGATACCACGCTCGACCCTTTGAAATTGCAACTCTCGGAATTCCGCAAAAAAGTGGAAGACGTGTACGAAAAAGAAAACGCGGACCGCAATCGTCTTTCCGGACAAGTATTGGAGTTGCAAAAGCAAGCCCAAAAAATTGGCGAAGATGCAGTGAACCTGGCGCAGGCCTTAAAAGGTAATACCAAGACCCAGGGTAATTGGGGAGAGGTAGTGCTGGAGCGGTTGTTGGAAGAGTCTGGATTGCAAAAAGGTCGCGAATACGACACCCAGGTTAATTTTACCGGCAGTGATGGTTCACGTCTAATGCCGGATGTCATTATCCATTTGCCAGAAAATAAAGACATTGTGGTCGATGCAAAATGTTCGTTGGTTGATTACGAACGTTTTTGCAGCGCGGAAGATGAAATTGAGCGTAAACAATACCTGAATGCGCACATTAATTCGTTGCGCAACCACATTAAAAATTTAAGTATCAAGGATTATGAAAAACTGGATGGCATTAAGGCGCTCGATTTTGTGTTTATTTTCATCCCGATTGAAGCGGCATTTATGATTGCTTTGCAGCATGAGCCCGGATTGTACCGAGAGGCTTATGATCGCCACATTATCCTGGTTAGCCCCACGACACTTTTGGCAACCTTGCGCACGGTAGAAAATATCTGGCGCTATGAAAAGCAAAATAAAAACGCCGAGCGCATCGCTAAGGAAGCGGGCGCATTGCATGATCAATTTGTCATGTTATTGGAGTCGCTTGATGCTATTGGCAACTCCCTCAACAAAGCGCAGGAAGCCTACGCTAAAACGCGTGACCGTCTGCAATCTGGTCGGGGTAATTTGGTCAAGCGAGTAGCGGACATTCGTCGCCTGGGCGCGAAAACCAAGAAGACTATCGCCGGTCATTTATTGGACGATGCGGGTGCAGAGTTGGAAACAGAAGATCTGCTACTCGATGTAGACCAAACCGATCAGGTTGACGGGCGTTAATTGTTCAAGAGAGTTGTGTGATGAGTGTGTTATCTATTTTAATCATGATAGGCGCCGCAATTATTGTTGTGCTGTCTGTTATCGCTGGGCGTTTAGTCTACAAGGTCTACCAGCAAAAAAAGGCGCACGCTGCGAAGTTGCAGGCTATTGAAGAGGCTAATCAAAAAGCGCAGCGCGAACAGCGTGAATGGCTAAATAAAAGCATCCAGATTCTGGCGCATGCTGTTCACCAGGATGAGTTGACGCTTACTGAAGCCAGTATTCGTATTTCGGGGCTGTTGGATTCACTGGATGTGCATGCCGATATCAAAGCCGAATTTTCAGCGTTTTATCAATTACGGGAAAAAACCAGCCATATTCCTTATCTGGAAGCCTGGCAAAAGCTCTCCAGCGCAGAGCAGAACAAATATGACGTTGACCGGTTACGTCATGAGGCAACTTTCAACGATTTTGTAATAGATGCCGCAAAGCGTATACAAGGTCGGACTTTTTAAGGTTACACAGAAATGATGGGCAATTTTATTTGTCGAGCCATGCAATTGCATGATTTGGTTGATGTCATTCGCATTCAGGCTGAAGCCTATATCGACGAAATTCTCGAAACCGATGAGGTAATTCATGCGCGGTTTGCGCAAGCCCCTGACACTTCATGGGTGGTTGAGCGGGCGGGTGAGGTTTGCGGATACCTGGTTGGCTATCAATCTACCGTGGGTGAGGTATCGCCATGGGGAAGTGAGTTCGCACATAAGCCGCAAGCAAGTGCGCTTTATTTGCATGATCTGGCAATTAGCAAATCGGCGGCTGGTTGCGGGTTGGGGTCTATGTTGGTGAATCATGCGCTGATTGAAGCGCGCGAAAATGAATTGCGTTCGGTCGCGTTGGTATCGGTACAAAACTCCAAATCCTTTTGGCAGAAATTAGGCTTTAACGAATTTGCTTTGTCGGATGAAATACAGCAAAACAATCTTGCTTCCTACTCTGGTGCCGCAATTTATATGACGCGTGAACTGGGCTGTTAATTTCTATCGGCCCAGTAATTATTTGTTTCCGGGCCCTACAGTCGCGATTAATTACGCAATTATTTCTTCTTCAAGATAACACCACACTCCACATGGTGCGTGTAAGGGAATTGGTCAAAAATCGCAAAGGCTTGGATCTGGTGGGTTTGGGTAATGGCCTTTAGGTTTTCGCGCAAAGTATCCGGATTGCAGGAAATATAAAGAATATTATCGAAGCCTTGGGTAATGCTGGTTGTGTGCGGATCGAGGCCGGCGCGCGGTGGATCAACAAAAATAGTCGAGAATTGATAGTCCCCCAGGTTCACATGGCGCAGGCGATTAAACTCGCGCACACCATCCATCGCTTGTGAAAACTCCTCACTCGACATGCGTGCGATTTGAATATTATCAATCTTATTCGCGGCGATATTGAACAACGCTGATTCTACGGATGTTTTGGAAACTTCTGTCGCTAGTACTTTGCTGAAGTTTTGTGAGAGGGGCAGGGTGAAGTTGCCATTGCCGCAATACAGTTCCAATAAATCACCGCCCAATCCTTCGCTGTTTTTTACTGCCCAATCAAGCATTGCTTCGCAGATACTGGCATTGGGTTGGGTGAAGCTGGCTTCCACTTGTTGATAGGTGTATTGACGTCCTGCAACTGTTAATCGCTCAATCACATGATCGCGCTCAACCAACAGTCGCTGCTTGCGGCTGCGCCCGATAATATCAATACCCAACTTTTCTTTGAGTAATTTCGCTTTCGCTATCCAGTTTTCGTCCAGCGGTTTGTGATAAATCAACGTCACTAACGCTTCACCACTTTGGGTAGTTAGGAAGTCGCCTTGATAGAGTTTGCGACGCAACAAATCGTCATCATTAATTTCTTGTAAGACGCGTGGCATCAGCTGGTTCATCAGTGCTGAGCCTACGGGAAACTCATGAATGGGATAGGGACGTTTGAATTCGTCCTGCGTGAACATGACATATTCTGTGCGCTCCTGTTGGTGCCATACACGAAACTCGGCACGCATACGGTAATGTTTTTCAGGAGAGCTGAATACGCTAATTTCTGGAAGTGAAAATTCGGCAAAATCGTGTTGGATTTTTGCGACTTTTTCAGCGAGCTGGTGTTGGTAAGCTGTTGTGGAAAAATCTGTGGGAGTCATACTGGGGCTCATCAAATAAAGGACAAGCCGCAGATTGCTGCGGCTTGGTATGAGCCATTATAACTTCTTCGTCTCGCATTTACCCCATTCGCAAGTGATGATGCTTACCGCCTTTTCGCCGCAAAAGTTGGAATAAGCTTCTTGTGGCCATTGGTTGACGATGGTGAGTGTGTAGGCATCGGCGCAACTGGCTTCATTTGCTTTGGCGATATTGAAATAGCTTGTTCCCTGATTGGTGCCATAGAGTCCGCCGGCGAGCTGAGGGGCATCGGCAATATTGAGATCGAGTGGCGCATGTGTAAGTAATTCGGCTTGATATGGGGCAATTAAAGGATCATTGGCCAATGGAACCTTATCGCCTTTGATTTGCGCCAATCTGAATTGACAGGTTTTTTGTTGGTTGACCGGGCTGCGTTGGCTTAGTGCCAGCTCCTTGGTCGCGCGTTCGCGCGCATCTAGCGCGAGTCGGATTGCCTCAGGCGCAAGGGTACGGTTGTTGTAGGTAAACGTGTGATTAGCCTGCTGTTGGCTGTAGTAGCTATCGGCGGCAGCAACCAGTGTTGCATTGGTGTTGATCCAGGTTTGCTGGATGTCGATTGCATCAAGCTCGGTATCTCCACCTAATGCCATGCAAGTAGAAAACAGCGTGGAAAAATAAACTGTCTCGCTTAGTGTATGGGTCGCTGCTTTTTCCAGGCTGGTGGCATCAATAGTTGGAATTGGTTGGGTGGCGCAACCGTTTAATAGTGCGGTTGTAAGTGCAGCAGTCAGGGTAAAAAGGGACATATAATTTTTTTTGTTCATTATTATCTCTCGGTAAACGATGAATTTAGTGATTGTTTGCTACTGTAAAGGTAATTGGATAATAAAATTACTACCTTTCCCCGGAGCAGTTTTTACATCAATCGTTCCCTGGTGGCGCTCGGTGATAATGAAATAAGAAACCGATAGTCCCAAGCCCGTTCCCGAGCCTAATTCTTTAGTAGTGAAAAAGGGCTCAAAAATGTGCTGCCGAATAGTATCGGTCATGCCGGGGCCGTTGTCCTGAACCTCGATCACAAGACGATTATGTTGTGCATAGGTTTTGATCCAGATAGTTGGATTTTCTACCGTGCTATTGGCCAATGCTTGTTTGGCATTGCGTAAAAGATTCAGGAGTACTTGCTGCAATTCGGGCGCCGATGCATGTAGAGGTGGAAGTGATTCTGCAAACTCGGTAATGATCTGTAATGCCTGATTATCCTGCACTTTAGGATAGCTGCTGCGATTGAGCGCAATAGTTTGCTCGATGAGATGCTTGATATCGACCAGGCTGGTTTTTCGTTGTGAATTATGGGAAAACTCCAGCATGTTGCGCACTATAGTTGCGGAGCGTTCACCCGCTTCGCGAATAGAGTCGAGCATTTGTGGAATTTCCCGCGCTTGCAAATAGGCATTTGCGTTTTGGAAATCGATACCCAACTCTTGTGCGCGAGTTTTATTGATGGGGAAATTTGCGTCTGTTCTGCGCGTAATATTTTGCACATTCTGCAAAATTACACTGAGTGGATTATTTATTTCGTGCGCAATGCCTGCTGCTACCTCGCCAAGTGAATACATCTTCTCATTTTGTATCATCAGGTTTTCAATGGTGACTTTAAAGGTTACATCGTCCACGCGAATAACAGCACCCTGTTGAGTGCTGGAAATCAAAGGATAAATAGTAATTTCAAAATAGCGCTTTTGTTCTTCTTCGTTACTTTGTGTGTGCTGTATTGAGTGTGGTTCGCCACTGCGGATGGCGGTTTTAATTACATCCAGCGTAACCGGGAAGCGCGGTAATAATTTTATTATTTGTTGACCAAGCGCATCATTGGAGAAAATTTCAAACGTGTTCTCCGCGGCTGCATTCCAATGGGTTACTTCACCACTTGCGGTCACGCCAATAATAATCGACGGCATGGAGTTGATCATACTTTGCAGATAAAGCTTGGTCTCACGCAATTGTCGCCCGGTCTGTTCATGCCGTGCGACCTCGTCGATCAATAAATTATTTGTGGTATGCAGGCTTTCGGTACGCTCACGAATTTTTCCTTCCAGTTCTTTCTGTGATTCCTTTAATGCCTTGCGCGCGCGTTTATTGCTCAAGCGACTGCGTTGTAAACCAATAATTAACAGTGTTTGTAATACAAGCAGCAGTATGACCACCATGCCCATCCAGGGGCTGGGGTCGTTGTGCGGGAGGCCTGTGAGAATAGAGTCGGCAGTCATAAGTGGGGTTAGTTGCTCTGGGTCGGGTATCGATAATCTACTCTTTGCTTTTGAATATATCGACTCGAATTCAATATGAGGCCTACATTTATCCATATAGATGTATTTTCACTCACCACTGATGAGTCTTTAAACGAATCAGAAAAAGTTTAAATATTTCAGAAAAAAGTGTTTGACAGCCAAGCCAGATTCGATAGAATGCGCACCTCTCAACGAGGGGCGGTTAGCTCAGTTGGTAGAGCAATGCCCTTACAAGGCATGGGTCACAAGTTCGAGTCTTGTACCGCCCACCACATTTTTAGCTCTCATGAACAAGAGCATTTAGTAACGATGATGGTGTTGAGAAATATGCGGACCGGTAGTTCAGTCGGTTAGAATGCCGGCCTGTCACGCCGGAGGTCGCGGGTTCGAGTCCCGTCCGGTCCGCCACTATTCAAGAAACCCGCACCTGTTGCGGGTTTTTTATTGTCTGCGATATAGCCCTCAATCCTTTTTCTGCCTGCATATTTCCTTTTTTCCTGCCTTCCTTACCTTCGGTTATTAGCTAATTAGATTTAGGTATACACAAAATTGTAATCTGCAATTGGTAATTTGGGTTTCGAGGAGTAAAGTCCGTGAACGGTCAATTGAATTGGCTGTCTTGGATAAGCGCATTGCCTCATCTTAAGTCCTTCTTTTAAAGGAGTAACAACCCATGCAAGACTACATTGAAGATCTGTTGGATGTTCTATACGACGATTCTGATGATGAAATTACTGAAGATTACTCAGATATCTAACCCGGGCTGCTGCAGCATTGTGCTGCAAGGCTCGTGGTAAATTCCGCTCGCCTTTGTATTTTCCACTTTAATCCTTCCTTCATAACTGTTTGTCTACTTCGCCAAGCTCTCTATAACTAGTGGTTTTTGATGACACTAGCGGTGCCGGTAATTTACGTGGAGTAGGCCGCAAATCCTGCTAAAAGTCGCGCCTGCGGGTTGTTCTTCACTGATTAGTGGCGGTTGTTTTCATATACTGCAAGTAATCTTCCGCTTGGTTTGAGACGACTTTCTATGTCCAATTCCCCTACAGAGCAGCTCGAAGCGGTCTTTCTTTTTCAGGAAGGGCAAATTTCCCGTGAGTTACTCTATCCCGAGTTTGAAGCCATTCTCGACGGGTTTATCCCTGTCCCTGATTATGCCAGCGCATCGGCGAAAGCGGCCTATGTACAGGTTGATCACTCTCTTTGTGTAACCGGAATAGTTTTTTTTCTCTTGGGGTTTGATGCGAAGGGAATGGTTGACCGACGCTGGAATGTGCCATTGCGTCAACTCATTGAAGCTGCGGGCACTGGGCCGGATATGGGAGCGGGAGCTATTCGTCTGGCTTGTTATAGCCAGTGTCCAGTGGCTTGGCACCAAAAGAATTTGTGGGATCCGTTAATGCAGCGCGGCAACAATAGTTTTGTGGCCATGCGCAAAGCGGTGAAGGCCAATCGTCTGGGGTTGATCGTTAAGCCCCCAGTGATCGAAGAGGTAAAGCCTGTTGCACCTGTTGTGGCTTTACGCTCCTTGCAGGAGGTGGAGCAAGAGCAACTCGCGTTGGAGCAGAAGCTACATGACCACTATACCCAGGAGCTGCGCGATAAGATGGCGATGCTCATCAAGGAGCAGCGTCTGCGGATTGCCACTTTGGTGAATCAGCATCAGACCAAATTTCACGGTATCCAACACGAGCATCAGCAGAGGTTGTTAGCCTATCAGCAAAAACATCAACAGCTGGAGCAACAAAATAAAGAACTGGTTGAGCGCAATCGCCATCTCAAAGATTCACTGGATGTACAGGCAACCAAAATTGAAGGTATGCGCGAGTATTTTGCGCACAAGCTCAAAGCCGCACAGCAAGATGAGTCCAGCCAAGTGCAAGTATTGCAGGAAAATTTTTCGCTGGAACTCGATGCAAAAATCCGTGCTGCCACCGCGGAGTTGCGTGAGATGTTGGATATGCGCGAGGTCGAGCTTTTTTATCGTCATCAAAATGAAAGCGCTTTGAAAGATGAGATTGTGAATCTCAAGCGCGAAAATCAGCAGCTGTTAAAAAATAGTGGCGATCAATTGTTGGGGCGCTTGACCAAAGCGGGCGTCAATCTTGTTGTTTTCTTGCCGGGGCTTGGCGAGGTTGCTATAGCCCTGGATGATATTGGTCGTTATCTTGAAGATCAGCAAGCTTATGCAGCCGACAAAGCTGGCGTAAGTGAAGCTATTTACAGTGCCTGGTTAGAGCACCATCAATCTCCCTGCTGCAATGCGGTTGATGCACGCGGTCATGTTTGCGGTAGAGCGGTTCCTGCCATTGAAACTCCGTTAGAATTCCACTCCGGCGAAAGCGACCGCTGTGCGCAGCATCAAGCGGTGGCTTATTCATTGGTGGCGGAGCGACGTTGAAATTCGATGGCTGCTCGATAAAAGTGGAGCGGTAGTTGGTGTGGAAAATGAACTCTTGGATACTGATGTATTAACTTTTGATCTGTTGAAAGTCGCTTGTGAGGTTCCTGTCCAGCGGGTAGAACTAAAGATGTTTGCCGATGCAGGTATCGAGCTGTTAGTGCGTAGGGATGATGCGGTTGATCCGGAGCTGTCAGGCAATAAATTTTATAAATTATTTTTCAATTTGCAGATGGCGCGTAAGCAGGGATGTAATTTGCTTTTAAGTTTTGGTGGCGCCTATTCCAATCATTTGCATGCTTTGGCGGCGGCTGGAAAACGCTTTGGTTTTGGCACTGTGGGCGTGGTGCGCGGCGAGCGCCCAGCGAAATTAAGCCCAACGCTCAGTGATGCTGAGGCTTGGGGCATGAAGCTTGTTTTTATCAGTCGTGCAAATTATCAGAATAAAAGTGAGCCGGAATTAATTGCTGATTTGCGAGCCAGATTTGGCGATTTTTATCTTATCCCTGAAGGTGGTGCTAATCATGCAGGTGCGCGTGGCATGCAGCTGCTGGGACGGGCGCTAGAGCAGCAATTGAAAGGTGACTATACTGCAGTGTGCATCGCTTGCGGAACCGGTACGAGTTTGGCCGGGCTGGCGGCGGGAATTGATTTGGCGAAGCCCGCGGTTGGTTTTTCGGTGTTAAAAGGTGTAGGGAATTTGGGGGTCGATATATCGGCAATGTATCGCCAGCTTCGTGCTCCGGACGCAACGGCAAGTTGGCATTTAATATCGGGATTCCACGCGGGCGGCTACGGCAAAAAACACCCTGAATATCTGTCGCAATTTTGGCGAGAATTTGAGCGAAAAAGCGGTATACCACTTGACCCTGTTTATACCGTAAAAATGCTATGGGGAATTAGCTGCCTTGCACAGCAGGGTTATTGGCCGCGCGGTTCGCGTATTGTTGCGATACATTCCGGTGGCCTGCAGGGGCGTCGAGGTTTTGCTTGCCCGGCGTGATCTGTGTTGGGGTGATGTGAACTCCTTATCTTAAGTTGTCGCTTTCATGTTGAAGGATGTTGTTATGCAAGCTCAGAAAACTGCCTCATCTCCTGCTGCGGTTGCAGAACTGCCCGTTGAATTCGATCTGAATTTAACGCGCGTACTCGTACCTTTAAAAGACATGAGTGAAAGCCATTTGCTGGCATTATTAGATGATGCCGTGGCGGAAGTAGTCTGTGCTGGACAAACATTATTTGCGGCAGGCAGCTACGATGCTCAGCATGTGTATTTACTGCATGGCGACGTTGCGTTGGTTGTCGAAGATGGCAGTCGTACCCTCATTAAGGGGCGTTCAACCTTATTGCCAATTGCGCATCAACAGCCACGCCAATACACCGCTATTGCAGAGACAGATTGCAGTGTGTTGCGCATCGATAGTGAACGGCTCGATAAAATGCTGACCTGGAGTCAGGTCGCAGATTATTTACAGCTGATTATTTCGCGAGAGCGCGATCTTGATGAAGATGTTGATTGGATGATGGTCGTTTTAAAATCCAATTTGTTTTTCAAGGTCCCGCCATTAAATGTAGAGCAGATTTTTTCGCGCCTGACTCCGCAGGTGGTGTACGCCGGTGATGTCATTATTCGCCAAGGTGAAATGGGCGATCAGTGCTATTTCATCAAAGAAGGCGAGGCTGATGTAACCCGCCACAGCGAGAATAAACGTCAGCATCTCGCGACTATCGGTGTGGGCCGCTGTTTCGGTGAGGATGCGTTGGTCAACGAAACTGTGCGCAATGCAACGGTGATGATGCGTACCGATGGTGTGTTGATGCGTTTGGAAAAGCAGGATTTTTATCGGCTATTGAAAGAACCCTCTGTGGCGGCGCTTGCACTGGGTGAGCTGGAACAGCATGTTGCTAAAGGGGCTGTCGCTGTAGATGTGCGCAGTGACGAAGAATACAGTGAAGCGCATTTGCTACAGGCCGTTAATATTCCTCTGAATATTCTTGCCATCAAATCGCGATTGCTTGCAAAAGATAAGCTTTATATTTTTTATTGTGACACCGGCAGGCGTAGTCGGGCTGCTGCACATTTGTTGGCACAGCATGGATATAAAACGCTGGCCTTGGAAAATTGCCCGCAGTTATTTACTCAAGCGGGTTCGCAGCAGTTTCTGAACGATACCAATAATTATGTTCTGCGCGATGGTATTGCTGTGCTTGGACAAGATTGATTTCAATCCGTTAAGTTGATTTCAATCCGTTAATAAGTGGGCCAGTCATCAGGTACGACGAACACGCGCCAATCTTCTTGCCAGTATTTATTTGTAGGATCCGCTTTTTTTAAGGTCGCTATTAATAGCGGCCTTTTCATTTCGCCGACTTGCCTTTCTAAGCTCGCTGTCAAAGTTGCAGTTTGCGCTAATGCAACATCATCATCGATGTGCGCGGGCGAAAGCCATTGCTGGCGCTCCAGAATAATCCATTGGGTATCGGTGTACTCTCGCTGCAATTGCAAAAACTTTCTCAAATAACACCAATGCCCTTTACCGTGGGCCTCATGGCTGAACGCGGGATTTAAATCGCTTGAGGTGGGCGAGAACAAATAACCTTGCAGGCATAAGCCGGTTTTCCATGTTTGTGCATCTGGATATAGCAGTTGCAGTTGTGCTTTGGCCTCTGGTGTTTTATGTAACGGTAATTGATGTTGCTGCAAACGTGCGAGCTTTAAATCCAAACGATCCTGACTGCTCGGTCCAATCCAATGGTTCCAATCCTGTGCGTCATCCGCTGCGGCGGTGTTGCATAAATAAAATTTTACTGCAGTTTCTATATGCCAATATTCGCTGCCGCGTCGACATAAAAAATCAAATGCACCGAGCGTGGCGCCTCGGCGTTCAATTTGTAAATTATGGTGTAGCAAATCCCATTCAGGATGTTGTGAGAAGTAAAAGCGCCAGAGGGTTTCGTAATAAATCCCCAGGCGAGTGCTTTTTGCCTTTGTAATCTCGTTGATCAATGCATCCGGATGTTGATCCACCGAAATTAACCAGGGCCAGAGTTGATCATTATTAAACGGCAAGATGGTGGCGTCTGAATTCGGTAGTTCCCGCATCATAGGGGAGCTAAAGCAGCACCATGCCAAATCGCGTACTACTTGGTGTTGTAGTTCATGCACACGCCGGTTGAATATTGGGATGGTTGTTTTTGGCATAAAGGTAAGCCTTGGCTGATCTGCAGGCTATAATAGCTTACAAATGTGGTTGCTATTTGTTCGTTCCATAATCTGTTCGTCTCCATAACCGCTCACTCAGTGAAATTATATGACTCATTTTTCAACCATCGGCCTGATTGGTCATCTCAATAACGAGCGCGCGGTTTACTCGATCAAGTTATTAATTCGTTTTTTGCAGCAGCGCAACAAGGCATTTGTACTCGAAGCTGAAACAGCAGCATTAATTACAGATACCAGTTTGGTTGCCGCTGCACAGCAAATCATGGATATGGAAACCCTCGGGCAAGTCTGCGATTTGGTAATCGTGGTCGGTGGCGATGGTAGTTTGCTGAGGGGCGCCCGGGCGCTTGCGCAATACGGTATCCCACTACTAGGCGTGAACCGCGGACGCTTGGGCTTTTTGACTGATATCACCCCGGAGGATATCGAAGATAAAGTCGATGAGGTCTTATCCGGTGATTTCAAATCCGAAAAGCGCTTCCTGCTGGATATGGAGGTAAGGCGCCAGGGGCAGGTGATTGCGACCGCCGATGCCCTGAACGATGTTGTGCTGCATCCGGGTCAATTCATCCATATGTTGCAGTTCGAAATCTCTGTTGACGGTGTTTTTGTTACCAGCCAGCGCTCTGACGGTGTGATTGTTTCGACACCGACGGGTTCAACGGCGTATTCATTGAGTGGCGGCGGGCCGATTTTGCACCCAACGCTCGATGCCATAGTTGTGGTACCCATGAATCCACACACCCTTAGCAGCCGTCCCATAGTGGTTTCGGGCGATAGTGCCATCAGCATCATGGTGGGCGAGCATAACCGCGCTGAACCTATGGTCACCTGTGATGGTCATTCCCATGTGGATGTACAAACCGGTGACGAAATCTGCATTCGCAAAAAGCCACACCTGCTCGAATTGTTGCATCCACTGGACTACAACTTTTATGAACGCTGTCGCTCCAAGTTAGGTTGGGGTGGTCACTTATTGAAGGAATAGCATGATTACAACCGCGTCTACCCGGTCTGGTTATTCGCCTCAACTAGGTGAGGCGAGTGGTTATGATCTGATCGGCGATGTTCATGGATGCGGTCAAACCTTGGAGCGGCTGCTTCAGCTATTGGGTTATCAAAAAATTTCAGGGGTTTATCGCCACCGCGAACGTCAGGCGATTTTCCTGGGTGATGTGATCGATCGCGGACCCCGCATTCGTGAAGCCCTGCATATAGTGCGCGATATGGTGGAGCAACGGAGCGCATTGATGGTGCTGGGTAACCATGAGTTCAATGCCATTACTTATTGCACGCCTTCGCCCTGTACTGGGCCAAATACCGGCGAATATCTTCGTCCTCACACACCTGCCCATGCGCGGCAAATTAACGAAACCCTTGTACAGTTCGCCCATCACGCTCAGGAGTGGCAGGAGTTTTTGCGATGGTTTGTTGAATTGCCACTGTTTTTGGAGATTCAACATCCGCGCACGCAACAAATTTTCCGTGCGGTACATGCGTGCTGGGACCAGCAATTAATCGATCAGCACCGCGCAACCTACGGCGATGGGCACATCGATTGGCAATTTATTAAAGGATCCATCCAGAAGGGTAGCTTGGAGTCCAGAACCAAGCAGCGCCTTACTGGCGGTGTCGATTTGATCCTGCCTGAAGGGCAGACGATGGTGTCTTCCGATGGTTATGTTCGCCGCGCGTTTCGCACCAAATTCTGGGGGCATAGTGCGCGCACTTATGGGCAGCTACTGTTCCAGCCCGATCCTATACCTGAGCACGTTGCCTTGGCGGAAATTTCTGCTGAAGATCGCGCGCAAATGGTTTATTACGACGAATTCCAGCCTCCGCTGTTCATTGGCCATTATTGGTTGAAAGGGCACCCGCGCCCATTGGCCCCCAATCTCGCTTGCCTGGATTACAGCGCGGTTAAATACGGGCGTTTGGTGGCGTACCGCATGGATGGTGAGGCACAATTACAGCCCGACAAATTTGTGTGGGTCTATGTCGACCCCTGATAAATTGCCCTTACTTTTCTCACTAATGGATACTCATCATTGAACTGGACTGCCGTACGATATTTTCCGCTTGACCAGAATTTAAGCGCACTCAGTGATTATTTACGCGAGCGCGGTTTGCAGCACCGGATTACGGAAGAAAACGGACAGCAATGTTTAGCCGTTGTAGACGAATCTGTGGTGCCGGCATTGCAAGAATTTCTGAATCAATATGTTGCAGGGCAAGTGAATTTGCCGCGTGGCGAAGCGGTTGTAGCACGTGACTATCGCTTCTCCCAACCTGAGTCCAATTTGGTGGTGCAAGCGAAGCAGGCTCCGCTGGTGGTCGGATTAATTGCGCTGAGTTTTTTAGGCGCTCTGCTCGTTGAAACCCGCTTGGGGAATATCTGGCTACATTTTTTTACTTTTCAGGATTATGTCAATTCCCGCTTTGTGCCTTTAAGTGAATCACTAGCGCGCGGGGAAATCTGGCGATTGCTCACCCCGGCATTTTTGCACTTTGGAATTTTTCACGTGCTGTTCAATAGTTTGTGGATGTGGGATTTAGGCCGCCGCCTGGAATTTTTTCTTGGTCGTTGGCATTTTTTGTTGTTTTTCATTATCACTGCGGTAGCGGCGAATATTGCCCAATACATCTGGAGTGGTAGCGCCAATTTCGGCGGCATGTCCGGAGTTGTTTATGCCTTGGTGGGATTTATTGCTGTGCGCCAGCGCTTGGCCCCAGATCCCGCCGTGATGGTACCGCGCGCGCTCATTGGTTTTATGTTGTTCTGGTTGGTGTTATGCATGAGTGGTGTGGTGGATTATTTTATCGCCGGCTCAGTCGCTAATGCGGCACATCTGGGCGGCCTGATTGCAGGTGGCCTCTATGCGTTGGCAACCAGGCATTTATATTCGCGTTAATTGTTTGATCAGTATTTATCGAGAGCCTTATGGAATTACAACAACTACTTTCCAGCCTTACGCCGGAAATTTATCAAAATTTAAAACGTGCGGTGGAGTTGGGTAAATGGCCCGATGGTAACCGCTTGTCAGTGGAGCAGCGCCAATTGTGCATGCAAGCGGTGATTGCTTATGAACACAAAAACTTGCCGCCAGATCAACATACCGGATACATCCCGCCAGAGCCGCATACCTATTGTGGCGATGATGATCATGAGCACGATCATAAAGACACTGATAAACCGATTAAATGGGTTGAATAAATTTTAAGGATTGCACCATGACTGCCGTTGAACAATCGCTTCCTGCAAAAGACCAGCAACCGAAAACGATTTATTTAAAAGATTATCAAGTTCCCGGTTATCTCATCAAAACGACGGACTTGCGTTTCGAAATCTATGAAGGAGAAACCATTGTCAGTGCGATGCTGCATTTATATCGCAACCCGGCTGCGCCAGTTCCAGCTACACAATTGGTATTGCATGGTGCAGATTTGGAATTGATTTCCATGGCGCTGGATGGAAATACGCTCACCACCACCGATTACGAATTTGGTGAGGAAAATATCACCATCTTTAATACGCCCGAAGAATTCAAGCTCCTGACCATTACTAAAATTAAACCAGAGGCAAATACCTCGCTGGAGGGTTTGTATCGTTCTCGCACTATGTATTGCACCCAGTGCGAAGCTGAAGGTTTCCGCAAGATTACCTATTATCTCGATCGTCCTGATGTGATGAGCGAATTCACCACCACCGTAGTGGCGGATAAAAAATATCCGGTGCTATTGTCAAACGGCAATTTGATCGACCAGGGCGATGCAGAAAATAATCGCCACTATGCGACCTGGCATGATCCCTTTAAAAAGCCTGCGTATCTGTTTGCATTGGTTGCTGGCGATTTGGCACATATTGAAGACAGCTTTATCACCTGCTCAAACCGCGAGGTGACACTGAAAATATTTGTCGAGCCAAAAGACCTGGATAAATGCGACCACGCTATGACGTCGCTCAAGAATTCCATGCGTTGGGATGAAGAAGTTTACGGCCGCGAATACGACCTCAATATTTTTATGATTGTGGCCGTTGATGATTTCAATATGGGCGCCATGGAAAATAAAGGGCTCAATATTTTTAACACCTCTTGTGTGCTGGCCAAACCTGAAACCACTACCGATGCCGGCTTCCAGCGTGTAGAGGGCGTAGTTGCCCACGAGTATTTTCACAACTGGAGCGGTAACCGCGTTACCTGTCGCGATTGGTTTCAATTGAGTTTGAAAGAAGGATTTACCGTTTATCGCGATTCGGAATTTTCGGCAGACATGGGGTCGCGGACCGTTAAACGTGTTGAAGATGTAACTCTGCTGCGCACTTTGCAATTTGCAGAGGATGCGGGCCCAATGGCGCATCCGATTCGCCCTGAATCCTATATCGAAATTTCCAATTTCTACACCATGACGATTTATGAAAAAGGTGCAGAAATTATTCGCATGTTGGCGACCTTGCTCGGCAAAGAAAATTTCCGCAAAGGAACGGATTTGTATTTTGAGCGTCATGATGGCCAGGCGGTTACCACAGACGATTTTGTTGCAGCCCTGGCGGACGCATCGGGGCGCGATCTTACCCAATTCAAACGCTGGTATTCGCAAGCGGGCACACCGCGTTTGCAGGTCACAGATCATTACGATGAGGATGCGCAAGAATATTCGTTAACCATCAAGCAATCTTGTCCACCAACACCCGAGTGCCAGGACAAGCTCCCATTTCATATTCCGGTTGCAGTGGGCTTGCTAGGGAGTGCTGGGGATTTGCCGTTGTATTTGAAAGATGCAGAACCCGATTTTGAAACAGGCGATAACACGCATAAAGTGTTGGAATTAACCGCGACAGAGCAAACGTTTGTGTTTCAACGTGTACAGGAAAAACCTGTGCCGAGTTTGCTACGCGGTTTTTCTGCGCCAGTGAAATTGCATTATGACTATAGTCGCGATGATCTGGTTGTGTTGATGAGTCGCGACAGCGACGGCTTTAACCGCTGGGAGGCGAGCCAGCAATTGGGCTTGCAGGCGATTTACTTTGCGATGGATATTTATCAAAAGGGAGCTGATCTTTCCGCGTTGCAATTGGACGCTGATTTAATTTCTGCTTATCGCAATATATTGCAAGATGATAGTCTCGATAAGGCGATGGTGGCTTATATGCTGAGCCTGCCATCGGAAGCCTATTTGAGTGAACTGGCTGATTTGGTAGACGTAGAAGCAATTCATTACAGCCGTGTTGCCGTACGTAAAGTAATTGCGCGTGAGCTGCGCGATGATTTTGTCCGCATTTATAGCGCCTACAACCATCAGCAAGCTTACGCGGCGACCGCCGATGCGATTGCGGCGCGCAGTTTAAAAAATGTCGTGCTCGGATATTTGATGCTGTCAGGCGACGATGAACTGATTCGCGCATGTGAGCAGCAATATCGCACCGCTAATAATATGACTGATGCTATGGCTGCATTGACACAGTTGGTTAATGCAGAGGCTCCATTGGCGAAAACATTGGCTGAATCCGCGCTCGCTGATTTTTATCAGCGTTGGCAGCACGAGTCCCTGGTGGTTAATCAGTGGCTAAGTGTGCAGGCAAGTTGTGTTTTGCCGAACACGTTGGACAAGGTAAAGGCACTGCAAAACCATTCGGCATACGATGGAAAAAATCCGAATAAGATTCGCGCGTTGATTGCCAGTTTTTGTAATGGTAATTCCATTAACTTTCACGCTAATGCCGGTGCGGGCTATCAATTTTTAGCTGATCAAATTATCCAGTTAAATACCCAAAACCCTCAAATTGCTTCCCGGTTGTTAACTCCACTGACAAAATGGAAAAAATATAGCACTGAACGGCAACGCTTAATGAAATCGGAACTGGAACGGATTATGGCTGAACCTAATCTCTCCAAAGATGTATTCGAAGTGGTGAGTAAGAGTTTGGCATAGATACATTCAATTTTTCGCTATCTACTAAAAACGGGCATCCATTGGGATGCCCGTTTTTTTTGCCAAGTGCTGGCATGAATGTTGATAGATATATCTTGGATATTGCCAGCAGTTAGAAAACCGCAATAGGTAATGCGTCTTTTTGTTGCGCGAATGGTGGCTAAAAAAAACTTTGCACTAATTGCGTGCTTGTTTTTTCGCTTACTGTTTTGCGCGGTGTAGGTGGGGGTTGTGTAATGGTGCATTTTTTGGGGCAAGCGGTTGCCTCGGTCAAGGCAAAGGTTTTGTTGTTTGTTATTTTTTGTAATTTGTTATTGGTTATAGGTGCTGTTTTTATTGGAAGTAGCGGTTTTTGGTTGTTGGTTCCCTTGTTTTTAGTGGCAGTGTTAATTCTCGGGATCATCGGCGGTGTGGCAAACGATATGGAAGGAATCAAACAGTATTTAGCGGCTGTCAATAAGGACGAAGTGGCGGATTGGCATCGATTGGTGGCCGGCCCGCTTAACGGATTACACGATATCTTTATCGATGTATTCAAGTCACGCCAGCGTCGCAATGCCGAGTATCAGGATGCGGTAAAAGAAATTGGGTATTCATCGTTTGAGTTGGCGAGCAATGCAAAAGATGTTTCAAAAAGTGCGGCATATCAATCGAGTGCTACTGCATCGAGCGCCGCCGCCATTACCGAGATCAGTCACAGTATCGATGACATTAGCAGTCGCATTGTTGCTGCGCGGGATGCGGCCACCAAAGCCTGCGATTATAGTAAAACCGGCGGGGATTCTTTAGTCAGTGCAAGTTATGAAGTGAGCGCCGTGGCAAGCCTTGCGCGCGAGACGGAAATGCGCGTCAGCCAGCTGGGAGTCTTGATGGGTAATGTCACAGCAATGTCGCAAACGATTAGTGATATCGCGGGGCAAACCAACTTGCTTGCACTGAATGCGGCAATTGAAGCCGCACGGGCTGGTGATTATGGCCGTGGATTTGCAGTGGTCGCGGATGAAGTGCGTGCGCTTGCAGTGCGTAGTCAAGGTTCTGCGAGTGAGATTGCAACAAATGTAGGACGCGTACAAGAGAGCATGCAACAAGTATTGGCGAGCATGAAAAATGTAGTAGAAAAAACTGATAAGTCATTGCAGGGGGTGTCCAGTGCAGACGAATCTCTTAAATCCATATTAACAACAACGAATGATGTTTTTGGATTGATTGATGAAATTGCGGTTGCTGCGGGGCAACAAAGTGTTGCAGCGCGTGAAATTTCGAGACACATAGAAACGGTGGCAGATCTCGCGAATCAAAATAGTTTTCGCGCTGGCCAAGCGGCCGAAATAGCTGACCATTTGCACAAATTGACTCGTCAAACGGAGTAGCACTATGGAAACTCCTACATCCCTAGTGATTATATTGTTGGTTCTACCGGTAAGTTTTTTGGTGTTTTTAATGATCTCTTTGAATCATAAAAAACATCAAGCCACATTGTTGTTTTCACAAGGCATTGAATACATGAAGTTGTTGCGTAAGTTGCTAACACTTGTGCAGCAACATCGCGGGCTAACAACAGGCTTTATCAATGGTAATCGTAACGCCAAACTCGAAATAGAAAATATCTCCATTAATATTAAAAGCACTGTCCATGAGCTGGACGCGTCAGGCGCTTGGATGCAAGGTAACGTAAAGTGGTTAAGTTTGGTTGATCATTGGGGCAGGTTAAGTGGTAGTTACACGCAAGGGGATGCCGATAAGAATTTTAAGCAACATAATATTTTAATCGCCAACCTCCTGTATTTGATTGACGATGTGGCCGATGTTCATCATCTTTCAAAAATCACCGGCGATGCGATGGATACCGATTGGCGCTATTTATTGTCGATTGCTGAATATATCGGCCAGGCGCGCGCGTTGGGAACTGGCGTGGCCGCGAAAGGTGAGTGTTCAAGCGTGTTGCGTATCCAGCTCAATCATTTGCGCAATAAGATTGCATCGAGTGTAGATGCATCATGGCCGGATAAATCACGGGTGGAAATCCAGCAATTATTGCGTTGTATTGAAACCGAGTTGATTGTCGATCACCCCAGTATTCAGGCGAGTGATTATTTCAAACTCGCGACTCGATGCATTGAGCACGTGCTCGACCAATTTGATCGCCAAATTGACCGTTTGCAGTACTATCGTAATTAGGTGAAACATTCCCGCTGATATGACAATCAGCGGGAAATGCACGTACTAGTTACGCTTTGTAAAGTGGGCGTAATTTGCCGTTGTCGGATGCTTTTTTCTGTTTTGCGCGACGTAAGTTGGCGAGGAGTTGCAACAGGTTTTCTGTGTCTGCCTTTGCAAACTGGGTTGCGTTGTGTGGGCTAAATATAACTTCATCCAACTTGCGCAACTCCTCTGTTATTGCGGGATCATTTGCTTGTTCAGCGATTGCTTGCAAGCTTGTTACCGGCGCGCCTTTCCAATAGGTTTGTGCCCAGGCAATAAGTGCTTTGCGCAATGCGGGTAGATCGTTTTCCGGTAACACTCGTTTGAAATTATTCCAGGCCTCATTTTCGTGTTGGCTCAATTCTTCCTGTTTGCTGTTGGTTGTGGCATGCACGGCGGCAAGTTCACGTTTGCTTTGCCAAAAGCGCAATGCGAAAAATAATGCGGCAATTAACGCTATCAGGTTGCTGACGTAAAGCCACAGCGGCACTTTTGTTTGGACAATCGTTTGTTGCGGTTCAATGGTGCTGAGATCAGTGTTAATGCCAACACTGGTGGTTTCAGGTTCATCTGCCGGTGGCGGCGCTAATTGGGTCATATCACCCAGACCAACGGTTAGGGAAACCGCCGGCAAAGTGGCGGTGCGCATGCTATTGGTTTTAGTGTCCCACCAATTTACGTTTACTTCTGGCAGTGTGAAATGTCCGGCTTTGGTTGGCACTATGGCAATCGTTTCAATACGTGAACCTTCAACGCCATTTGCCGATTTCAGATCATCAGTCTGCGCCTGGTCGTTATAAAAAGTAAGTCCGTCAACGGGGGCTAATTGCAGAGGGTTGATTTGCCCGGCGGTGAGTCCGTCTGCTTTGATGGTAATACTGCGCGTCACTGGCTCACCGATTTTTAATGAATCAATGCTGGTGCTCCAGTGTTCGCTCAGGCTGACATTATGGGCTGGCAACCAATCGGCGGCGCCGACATTTGCGGGAGCTGGCAACACGTTGATGCGCTGTTCATCGGTGCGCAAACGCAGAATATTATTCTGGTTGTTGCCATAAAAACGGTCCCATACATCGCGCTGCCCGGATGCAACGGAAACTTGATAAAGCATACTGGGAATAATTAATTCACCACTCTGCTGTGGAAATACGGCGTAACGAGTTTCCACCACCGCGCCGGGGCGACCATTGATTTTGGTTTGGTATTGTTTTTCATCTATGTTGACGACTAGCGCATCCTTGACTTGCATTGGTTGCAATTCCACACCATTCAAACCTACGGTGGTATAGAGGCGTAAGGTCACAATCACTTGCTCTTGCACATAACTGGTGTCTTTACTGGTTTCGATTTCAACTGTGACATTGGTGTCGCCACTTTTGGGTGATTTACTCCTTCCTTCAATTTTCATCTCAATCGCATCGCTGATGGCCCCATCGATGGTAAACGAGGGGATCAATAATTTACCGATGCGCTTGGGTGCCAACGCGATTTTCCATTCGGTAGAAGCTTCCATCCGGCCATTGATGATGCTCATCTGGGTGCCGCTCTGGGTATTCAAAATATCAAAATCTTTGCGCAGCAGTTCGTAATCCGGCGTGGTGTTGACCTGTTCGTCGTAGCGCAACACGAGCGTGAATGTCTCTTCAAGGCTTAATGTGTCGCGGTCGACACTGGCGGTCAGGTTGCCGGCGTAGACGTTGAGCCCGGTAATCATCAACAAAAACCCGGCACAGCGACTGAGGTGTTTTCGTAAATTAAATGAAGCCTGTTTCATTGTATGTTTCCGTTGCAGATAAATGCGACTAACAAAATGGTATCGGTAATCAGCGGCCATTGTTGTTGGCCGCTTATTCGGAGTTTTTACCAGCGACTGTCAGCACCGTTTTCGTCTGGCGACCAATCGCCGTTCAATTTTTCCTGGTTGAGCTTGTAATGCTCGTAATTAAATTTATTGCGCAATAAACCGCCTGGATCATCCGGTATGCGGCGTAGCCATTGTTCCATTGCCTGACGCTCTTCATCGGTCAGGTTGTCGTCCGTTGGTTCGCCCATTTGCATTTGTTGTTGCTTCTCTTCAGCAGCTTGCTGCTCTTGCTGTTCGCGCTGTGCAGCTTCAGCTGCCTTTTGTTCATCAGACTTTTCCTCTTCAGATTGCTCGTCTTGAGATTGATCTTGTTGCGACTGTTGATCGTTTTGCTCTTGAGAATCCTGTTGGTTTTCTTGCTGTTGATCCTGATTCTGCTGGTTGTTCTGATTTTGTTGCTGATCATTCTTGTCTTGCTGTTGATCGCTTTGCTGATCTTTATTTTGTTGATCGTTGTTTTGTTGATCGTTGTTTTGTTGATTGTCGTTTTGCTGCCCCTGATCTTGCTGGTTCTGCTGATCCTGGTCTTGTTGGTCTTGCTCGTTTTGATCGTCGCCTTGTTGATCCTGTTTTTGCTGCTGTTGTTTAAGTTGTTCTTCAACTAATGCGCGATTTTTCTTTGCATCTTCGAGTGAGGGATTAATTTTCAGGGCCTGGTCGTAAGCCTTGATGGCATCGGACAGTTTATTGGCTTTTGCCAAAGCATTGCCGCGATTGTAGTGGGCATCCGCAGTGTCGGATTGCGCAAAGTTTTTTGCGGCTTCCTCGTAATTTCCTGCACGGTATTGGGCGCTGGCCTTCCAATCACTTTGGTCAAATTGTTCTGCCGCTGCAGCCGCTTGCTCTTGCTGCAATTTCTCATAGGCTTGCTGGTTTTTATTTTTCCATAAATCATCCCAACCAAAGGCATAGCTTTTGGTTGGGGTTAATCCTATTAGCGGTAGCAACAATAGCGAAAGCAATACGCCGCGACGGAAGCAGTAGAGCAGTATTGGCAAGAGCAATAATACGAGCCAGTGGCCACGGTCATACCAGCTATCAAACTCGCGTTCCACTCGTTGGGTTTCTTCTTTTTCCGGCGCTGGCAGATCCATTAAATAATCTATGTCACTGCTGGTGCTTGCCAGGGTGCGGTAGCGGCCGCGGCTTTGGTTCGCGAGGTTTTGCAATTCACCTGAGTTGAGCTGCGTGGTGACTATGTTGCGATTTTTGTCGCGCACGAAGCCGCCTTTACTGCTTGGGATGGGAGTAGGTGATGTGCCACCGACACCGAGGATCGATAAACGGTATTGGCTTTCGCGGCTCATAATATCGTTGATGTTGTAGATCGCATCCTTATCGACACCATCGGTAATCAACAATAAATCACCTTGGGTAATTGCAGCGTTTTTCAGTAATTGGATTGCACTGGTAACAGCTTTTTCGGTATTGCTGCCTTGTGCAGGCATAATATTCGGGTGCAGCGCCGGAATAATATTGTTGATCGTTTCTGTGTCATCGGTGAGTGGAGTAACTACGTGCACATCGCCCGCGTAAACCAACAATGCAGTTTGGCCATCTTTACGCAAGCGCAGCAAATCGGCAATTTTCAAACGTGCGCGAACCAGGCGTGAGGGTTTTATATCCTCGCTCAACATTGAGGGTGACAAATCGAGTATCAATACCAGTGCTTGCTGGTTTTGTTCAACTGCAACCGGGCGCTTTTCCCAGCTGGGGCCGGCGAGCGCGAGGCAGCTAATAATCCACGCCAGTAAAAGTGCGATGAGTTGCCAGGGGCGGATTCGTGTAGTTTGTCCATCGAGTAAATATTGCAGTAATTCCGGTGCGACCATCTGCTGCCACGAACGTGCGTTGTGTTTTTGATACCACAACAAAAGCGCGACAATAATGACCGGTACCAACGCAATGAGCCACCAGGGGCGCAGAAAATGGAATTGGCTAAAAAGTAAATCAAATGTGTTCATTATTTTATCTCCGCGCCAGTTATTGCTGGTTGGGTAGCGCGGCCTTGCCAGATATGAGTCATTGCGAAAAACATGCTCAGCAGAAATGCAAACGCCAATGGCCAGTAAAATAATGTCTGCACCGGGCGAAAGGTTTCTGCTTCCATCTCGATGGGTTCAAGGCGATCGAGTTCGCGATGGATGCTATCCAGCTCTTCCAGATTGCGTGCACGAAAATATTTGCCGCCGGTTTTTTCGGCGATTGCCATCATCGTGCCTTCATCGAGATCCGCGGATGGATTCACGGTGCGCGAGCCGAAAATTCCGGGAACTTCCATTTCTTCTGCGCCAAAGGCGATGGTGTAAATTTTAATTCCTGCTTTTTGTGCAAGTTCAGTTGCTTTATCGGGCGCGAGTACACCGGCGGTGTTAGCGCCATCGGTGAGTACGATCAAAACGCGACTGGCATCGGGGCGATCGCGCAAGCGTTTCACCGCGAGGCCGATGGCATCACCAATAGCGGTTTCGCGCCCGGCAAAACCAATTTGGGCTTCTTGCAATAGTTGATTGACGGTGTTGCGGTCATAGGTCAGCGGCGCCTGCAAATATGCTTGGGCGCCAAACAGGATTAATCCCAATCGATCTGCATTTCGGCGCACAACAAAATCGCCGATGACTTTTTTAACGGCCATCAAGCGAGTAATGCGACGGCCATTCGCAACCATATCGGTTTGTTCCATACTGCCGGAAATATCTACTGCCATTAATAAATCGCGACCGCTGGAGGGCATGCTGGTTGGTTCGCCTACCCATTGTGGATTGGTTGCGGCAAATAGGCAGCAGAGCCACATCAGCCAGAGCGATACGATTTTTGCCGGGCGTTTGCCAACGCGTAAGCGGCTCTGTTGCTCAAGCTGGCTGGCGTGTTGATAAAACGGAACGCGCAGTGCGGCTTCAATACGTTTTTTTGGTGCAATAAATCCCATCAATAGCGGCAGCGGGGCAAGCAATAGTAACCATGGCCATTGCATTTCAAACATGATTTGCCTCCGTCTTACCTTGTACTTTTTGAGGCGATGGCATTTCTGCTGCACTGGTTTTTGGTACGGATTTTTTCGGGATATGTTGACGATGGTTGCGATGCACATTAATCCACTGCGAACTGAGCGCCTGCAATTTGCTTGCATCGATTTGCGGATTTTTTTGATAAGTGCTGAGCAATAAAAGCTGGCCAACATCACCGGAAAATTTTTCGTCCAGAGCAGGGCAGACGCTATCCAACCAAGCGAGCCATTCGTTGCCTTTAATACTGGCATTAAAACTGTTCGGGTAAGCAGTAAGTGCGGTGCGGCGCAATAACAAGCTCAATGCTTGCAGATAGGCCGCTGCGTTTTGTGTTTGTTGATAGTCTGCGTAAATTCCGGCGAGTTGATGCTGCGCAACAATACGATAGGCATTTTGCGCTGTGCGGCGACGCCAGAGATAAGCACCAATGGCCGCTATAACCAGCAAGGCTAGCAATATCCACCAGCCGGGAGCCAGTGGCCACCAGCTCACGCCATCAGGTAAATGGATATCGGCCAATTGATCCAGTGGCGAAGGTGGTGTTTGCATAGTCTGTGATTGTATGGGGGACGATTGCATAGGTCGTATGAGTCGTAAAAAGTTGGGCTATTTTTTTCGGCCAAAGGCTTTGCGTAAGCCATCCTGGATATCGTCGTGCGTGGCGTAACTCAACAGCGGAATACGCAAACGTTTACAAATGTTGGTGAGCAATGTCATCTGCTTATCGAACTGATTGGTGTACGCCTGCTGGAATGCTTTTTCATTTGCCGCTAATTGCAAACGCTCGCTGCCATTGCTGATGGTTAATGGGGAATTGCTGATCAGCTGGCGTTCGAGTTGATCGTACACATGAATCAAAGTGACATCGGTGTGTCGGGCCAGCTCAAATAATTGTTGCTCGGCGCTGGTGTCCAAATCGTGAAAGTCGCTGATGATAAAAAGCGCGCAACCGGGTTTGGCGATGCGGCGGGCATCGGCCAACATTTCATTGAGCGAATTAGCTTTTTGTTGCTGTTGCTGTTGCTGTTGTTGTGAAGCTTGTTGTACAGGTGCAATAGGGGATGTCAGGCGATGATTGTAATCTTGCAATTGATGCAGCAATTCCAATACCGCATGTTTACTGCGGCGCGGGCGTACATCGCGCTGGGTGTAATCACCGAATACCAGCGCGCCCAAACGATCGCCATTGGCAAGTGCTGCCCAGCCGAGCAGGGCAGCGACATGCGCAGCGAGCACGGATTTAAAACAGCGCGTGCTGCCAAAAAATAATGGCGAGCGCTGGTCCACCAACATAAACACCGGGCGCTCGCGCTCCTCGCGAAAAATTTTGGTGTGCGCGACTTGAGTGCGTGCAGTGACTCGCCAATCAATCGAGCGAATATCATCGCCCGGTTGATACAAACGCACCTCTTCAAAATCCATCCCGCGCCCGCGAAAGCGCGTGCGTTCACCGCCGGATAACAAGCTGCGCGCCGGTTGGTGGGCAAAGAGTTTTAAATCCTGCGCGGCGAAGCGGCAGCGCAATAATGCGGCGAGTTCAGTGTAGGCACCGCGCGGATTCAGGTCTTGCTGCAAATTGCTCATCGCATTGCGTCCCGCTTAGCTCAATGGCACAGCGGCCAACAATTTATCTATTGCATGGTTAGCGGTGGTGCCCGTCGCTTCTGCCTCAAAACTTAAAATCAGGCGATGACGCAATACATCGTGGGCGACAGCTTGCACATCGTCGGGGCTGACAAAATCGCGTCCATTCAACCAGGCATGGGCGCGAGCGCAGCGATCCAACGCGATAGTGGCGCGCGGGCTTGCGCCGTATTCAATCAGCCCGGCCAGCTCCTCAGAATATTGCGACGGGCGACGGGTCGCATTAATCAAATGGACTATGTAGTCCTCCACGCTTTCCGCCATATAAATCGTCAGGATTTCAGTGCGGGCCGCTTCGATGGTGGCTTGGGTGATCAATTCGGGCTGTGCAACTGCGACTGATGCCGCCTCGTTGCGTGCCAGCTGCAAAATGCGGCGCTCAGCTTCGATACTCGGATAATCCACAACAACGTGCAGTAAAAAACGGTCAAGTTGGGCTTCCGGTAGCGGGTAGGTGCCTTCCTGTTCGATGGGGTTTTGGGTCGCCATTACCATGAACAAACCCGGTAATGGATAAGTCTTGCTGCCCACACTCACCTGGCGCTCGGCCATGGCCTCCAACAATGCGGATTGCACCTTGGCCGGCGCGCGGTTGATTTCGTCGGCCAGCACCAGATTGTGGAAAATCGGGCCCGGTTGGAATTCAAAACGATTTTGCTCCGGGCGATAGATATCCGTACCCGTGACATCGGACGGCAATAAATCGGGAGTGAACTGAATGCGATGAAAGTTGCCTTCTATTGCTTGGGAGAGGGTTTTGATCGCTTTGGTTTTAGCGAGGCCGGGGGCACCTTCCACCAGCAAATGGCCATCGGCAAGCAGGGCGATCAATAGGCGTTGGGTCAAATGTTCCTGGCCAATAATTTGGTCGTTCAGCCAAGTGCTCAGTGATTGGATCTGTTGAAAAGCCTGCATAGGGTTGAATACCTTTTCGCTGATAGGGGTAGCAATAGTGGTTTGATTCAAAGCCGACGAGCCGCAAAGGTCATTGCCAGCGCGAGAAAAGTGCTCGATAGACTGCGCATGGTGGTGGCAGTTCCCTGCAATTTCAACTGTTTACGAGATTTTTTCGACTAGTCTTAAAGAATACCGATTTCACCTTTGACAGGAGCTCAGACAGTGAATAGTCCATTGGTTAGCCAGCACAAACTCGTTGAATTTTTGGATGAATTTAACCATTACGCCGCGTCCAAACGGAAGGGCGCGGAGCTGGGGGCGCTTAAATGTTTGGCGAAAAAGTTTTTTAACCATTACCCGCTGGAAGAGTTAGTCGGGCGACGCTGGAGTGATGTGTTCGGCAGCCTTTATCAATGGTGGCAATTCATCCAGCAATATGATCCGCAACAACCCAAGATACGGTTGTTTAATCCCAGCCTTGCCGAAGATGGTTGGGTATGTCCGCACACTGCCCTGGTGGTGCTACAAAAAGATATGCCGTTCCTGGTCGACTCCATTCGCATTGAGCTAAACCGCCGCAACATCGCTATCTTCACCATCAAAAGCACAGTGCTCAACCTGGTGCGTGATGCTCAACATCAATTGGTGGAATTGATTGAAGGTGACAACGGACATGCGGTGCAGCATGTGGCCGGGGTCAGAAGTAAAGAGGCGTTGATTGTGATGGAAATCAGTGCCCATACCGATCAGCAGGAATTGGCTGATATTTGTTTGAGCTTGAACAGCATTTTGGCGGAAGTGGAATGTGTAGTCGCCGACTACAAGCCAATGTGCGCCGCCGCATTGGCGACGGAACAAAATCTCAACTTTGCCAATGAGGCGCTGACCGCGGCCAATATCCAGCAGACCAAAGCGTTCATGCATTGGCTAACGGAAGATAAATTTACGTTTCTCGGTTATGCCGAATACGAATTTAAAGAAATTGATGGCCAAAAAACGCTCTTTGAAATACCGGCCCGACGTTTGGGGGTATTTACCTTGCGCGATGGATCCAATAGCGCTTCGCTGGCCGTGGATCTGTTTAACGAAGGTATGGCGCGTTTCCATTTGGTGCCGCAAGTCATCACGTTTTCCAAGTCATCGGCGCGCGCGCGCGTACACCGCAATGCCTATTCCGATTATGTCATCGTCAAACGTTTTAATGCGCAGGGCGAAGTTATCGGTGAGGTGCGTTTCCTCGGGCTGTACACCTCGGTGGTGTATTTGATGAGCCCCAGCGAAATTCCACTTATCGCCACCAAAGTGGCCAATGTATTTGAGCGCACCGGCTTGGATAAAGACAGTCACGATGGAAAAAACTTTCGCCAGTTATTGGAAACGTTCCCGCGCAACGAATTATTTTTAAGCAGCAGCACCGAACTCTATGAAATGCTGACGGGCATTGCGCAGATTAATGAGCGATCGATGGTGCGGTTGTTTATGCGGCGCGATCCGTTTGGGAAGTTTATTCACTTTCTGGTGTATGTACCGCGCGATTATTTCACTACCAAAATTCGGCTGGCAATTCAGGAGTTAATCGGCAACGCCATTGGTTCGCATGAATCGCAATTCACCACGTATTTTTCCGAGTCCATTCTCGCTCGCGTGTATTTGGTATTCAAAATAGACAGCGCAGCCCCGGTGCAAGTTGATGTTGCGGCCTTGCAGGCTGGGATAGTAAACATCACCCGCTCTTGGGAGGACCATCTCTATTCCGCGCTACTGCAAGCGCACGGCGAAGAAGTGAGCGCGCAATTGCGCCATGAATATCGCGAAGCATTTTCGGCTGCCTATCAAGAGCAATATGACGCAGCTATGGCGGTGCAGGATATTTATTCTATTCATGAGCTGTCGGCAGAAGAAACACCTGCAGCCGATTCAGCGGCGACAGAATTGGCTGGTCGCCAACGTATTGCACTGAGTATGTATCACTCGCCCGAAGATGATTCGGGTGAGTTTGTGCAATTTAAAATTTTTCACCGCGATTCGATGTTGGCGTTGTCCGATGTTATTCCGGTACTGGAAAATTTGGGCTTTCGGGTGGTGAGCGAAAGCACCCACGATATCAATACCTCATCGGGAAATTGTTTTTGGCTGCATGATTTTAAACTTGCGCACCAGCTGACAAAAAATATTGATTTGGCGGTGCTCAAGGATAATTTCATCAGTGCCTTTGCGGCTATCTGGCACGGTTTGGCGGACAGCGATGCATTTAATTCGCTGATTACTACGGCTGGTTTGGATTGGCGCGAAGTCGTCATGTTGCGCGCCTATTCCGGTTATATGCATCAGACATTATTTCCATTCAGTGCCACTTATATGGCCGTCGCCCTGGCGAATCAGGCGGCGCTTACGCACAAGCTGGTTGAATTGTTTACGCTAAAGTTTGATCCGGATTTGGTCGATGAAAAAACGCCGGAGCGCCTTGCGACCTTACAAGCAGATATTCTTGCGCGATTGGATTCCGTGCAAAACTTGAATGACGATCGCATCATTCGCCGCTTCCTTACATTGATCGACAATACATTGCGTACCAATTTTTATCAGCGTGATGCGCAGGGCAATATCAAGCCTTATCTATCTCTTAAATTCTCGCCGCGCAAAATACCGGATATTCCGGCACCGCGTCCGCTGTTTGAAATTTTTGTCTATTCACCGCGTATGGAAGGGCTACATCTGCGTACCAGCAAAGTGGCGCGCGGCGGTTTGCGTTGGTCTGACCGGCTGCAAGATTATCGCACCGAGGTTTTGGGCCTGGTAAAAGCCCAGCAAGTAAAAAACGCGGTGATTGTTCCCAGCGGCGCCAAGGGCGGTTTTGTCTGTAAAAAAATACCGCCGAATGCCAATCGCGAGCAACAATTGCAAGAGGGAATTGCGTGCTATCAATGGTTGATTCGCGGCCTGTTGGATATCACCGATAATTTCGTGGACGGCAGCATTTGCGGCCCAGAAAAAGTCGTGCGCTATGACGATGCCGACGCCTATTTGGTCGTAGCGGCTGATAAGGGTACTGCGAGTTTTTCTGATATCGCCAATGCGATTTCCGCTGAATATAAACACTGGCTTGGAGATGCCTTTGCTTCCGGTGGCAGCCAAGGGTACGACCATAAAGGAATGGGAATTACCGCGCGCGGTGCCTGGATTTCGGTGCAGCGCCATTTCCGTGAAAAAAATATTGATGTGCAACGCGAGCCGATTACGATACTGGGTATCGGCGATATGGCGGGCGATGTATTTGGCAATGGTATGTTGCTCTCGCAAGCTGTCATGCTGGTTGCCGCATTCAATCACCAACATATTTTTATCGATCCCACACCTGACCCCGCGCGCAGTTTTTCCGAGCGGAAGCGCCTATTTACCACGCCGAAAACCACTTGGGATGATTACGATAAGGCGTTGATTAGCGAAGGCGGCGGGGTATTTAATCGCAGTGCAAAATCGATTGTCATCACCGAGCAAATGCGCAAGTGTTTCGCGTTGGATGCGACCAGCCTTACGCCGACGGAATTTATTAATGCGCTGCTGAAATCGCCGGTGGATTTAATCTGGAACGGCGGTATTGGCACCTATGTGAAAGCCAGCACTGAGTCGCACGCCGATGTCGGCGATAAGGCCAACGATAGTTTGCGTGTGAACGGCGAAGAATTGCGCTGCAAGGTATTTGGTGAAGGCGGCAACCTGGGTATGACCCAACGCGGGCGTATTGAATATTGTTTAAATGGCGGTGCCTGCAACACCGATTTTATAGACAATGCTGGCGGTGTCGATTGCTCGGACCATGAAGTCAATATCAAAATTTTATTAAATGAAATTGTCGCCAATGGTGATCTAACTCAAAAGCAACGCAATCAATTGTTAGTGGATATGACGGACAATGTTGCCCAACTGGTGCTGCATAATAGTTTGCGGCAAACCCAGGCGATCAGTATTGCCCAGTCGGATGCATTGCAGCGCAGCGCGGAATATCGCCGGTTTATGGCGGCATTACAAAAAGACGGACGATTGGACCGCAAGCTGGAATTCTTACCGACCGACGACGTTTTGCTTGAGCGGCAGACCCATGGCAAATCACTCACTCGGCCGGAATTGGCGATTTTAATTTCCTATGCGAAAGCAGTACTAAAAGAAGATCTGGCCGCAGCCAATATTGTCGATGATGAATACCTGACAAAATTTATCGAAACGGCATTTCCGCACAAAATTGCACAGCTGTTCCCGCTGGCGCTACGCAACCATCGTTTAAGGCGGGAAATTGTTGCCACGCAAATCGCCAATGATATGGTTAACACCATGGGCATCAGTTTTGCGCAACGCTTGATGGAATCGACCGGCGCCAGCGCAGGTGATGTGGCTAAGGCCTATGTGATTGCGCGGGATATTTATTCAATGCCTGAATTTTTAACCGCATTGGATGCGACCGGCACAAAAGTACCTGCCGATGTGCAGTTGCAACTGATCAAAATGATGATGCGCAAAATTCGCCGTGCCGCACGCTGGTTCCTACGCAATCGCCGCAGCTACTTGAATCCTGCCAGTGAAGTTGAATTGTTTGCGTCAGGAATGAAAACCATCAATGCCCAGTTGCCGAATTTGTTGGTAGGCGATGCATTGGCGGAATGGCAAGAAACTGTACGGAAACTGCGCGAATATGGATTGTCTGAGGCGTTGGTGAGTTGTGTGGCACGCCCGGCAGATTTATATTCCGGATTGAGTGTTGTGGAAGCTGCGCGCATCGCTAACCAGAATATTGATCGGCTCGCTAAAATTTATTTTGCAGTGGGTAACTATTTGAGTTTGCCCTGGTTTTCGGCGCAAATTTCCAATTTGCCAGTCGATAATTTTTGGCAGGCCATGGCACGCGAAACTTATTTGGGTGATCTGGAATCGCAATTGCGTAGTTTGAGTATCTCGCTCATTCGTTTTCACGATGACAAAATGCCCGTGGAGCAACTTATTCAACGCTGGAGCAATCAGCATCAATTATTAATCGCACGCTGGAAATCCATCGTGAATGAATTGCAGGCATTAAAAGGCACTGACTTTGCGATGGTCGCGGTCGCACTGCGCGATTTGTTGGACCTGGCGCAAGCCAGCCAGCATTGCGAAACGCTGGGTTGTGAAGGAGTGGACCGTGAAGGAATGAATTGTGAAGGACTGGATGGCAAAGTGGATGCAAGTCCGTTGGCAGAATAAATTTGAAAAGAGATTATTTTTTGAAAAACATTATTGTAAACCTGTCTATTTCCGCTGAAGAATTTCAACGATTGTATGAGGGCAGTGCCAAGACAGTCTTTGCCCGCAGTATCGACGGGCGCAGTATCCGTTTTCCGGCGGGGATTCTGCGCCCGTTTGTATTGCACAGCGGTATTCGCGGCACCTTTCAAATCGATTTTGATGAGGATAATCGCTTCCAATCCATACAGCGATTGGGCTGACAAAAGGGCAAGGTTTGGGGTGCGTTGAACCTGCTAATCCAGTATCCTTGCGACCTTCTTTATTGTTACTCCCAGATAAGGACCAAGAGCCTGTTATGTACCAATACATCCGTGATCTTTTATTCCGCCTAGACACCGAAACTTCCCATGAACTGAGTCTGGATACGTTAGGCGCCGCTGAGCGTTTACGCATGTTGGGGTTATTTGCTCCCGCTGTGCCAAGCGCACCACAAGAGGTGATGGGGTTGAGGTTCGATAATCCCGTCGGCTTGGCAGCAGGGCTGGATAAAAATGGCGACTATTTCAATGCGCTGGGTGCCTTGGGCTTCGGGTTTGTTGAGATTGGTACTATCACCCCGCGTCCGCAACCGGGCAATCCGCAGCCACGTTTGTTCCGCATTCCTGAAGCGCAAGCGATCATTAATCGCATGGGTTTTAACAACAAGGGTGTAGACCATTTGGTGGCGCAGGTTAAAAACCGCCGCTACAAGGGTGTTCTGGGAATCAATATCGGCAAAAACGCGACTACGCCGGTGGAAAATGCAGTCGATGACTATTTGATCTGCCTGCGCAAAGTCTATGACTATGCGGATTACATCACCGTGAATATTTCATCGCCCAATACCCCGGGCCTGCGCAACCTGCAGTTCGGTGATTCGCTGTCACAGTTATTGGCACCGCTGAAAAAAGAGCAGGGCATATTGCAACAAGCTACCGGGCGTTATGTGCCTATTGCGGTAAAAATCGCTCCTGATATGGACGAAAGCGAAATTAACCAGGTTGCCGGCATTCTGTTGCAGGAAGGCATGGATGGGGTTATTGCCACTAACACCACTATCAGCCGCGTGGGTGTAGAGGGTTATGAGAATGGCAGCGAAGCAGGTGGCCTGAGTGGTTTGCCGGTGCGCGACAAGAGCACCTATGTGATTAAAACCCTAAATTCCAGCCTGGGTGGAAAATTGCCAATCATTGGTGTTGGCGGAATATTTGATGGAGCCAGCGCTGCGGATAAAATCCGTGCCGGCGCCAGCCTGGTTCAGGTCTATAGCGGGTTTATCTACGAAGGCCCCAGTGTGATCAGCCGGGCAGCAGCGGGGATCGAGAGTTATCGCAAAGGCTTGTAAAAACCGGGTCACCAAATAGCGAAGCCCGCATTAGCGGGCTTATAGAATCAAAAATGATTTAGGGCAAAAAAATTCTGTTGGTCTTGCGTTGAAGTTAGCCGCTCATGGTCATGGGCTGGATGTTGCTTACTTTTTGAACCTGTGCCAAACGACTATAGCCGTCCCACTGATCAATGCGCGATTCGCGCCAGCCATTTAGCCATTGCTGGCGAGCCTGGCCGGTCTCATGGGGACAAAGGCTTTTCGAACGCCCATCAATACCTGCTTGATACCCTTTAACAAATGCGCGTTCTGTTTGGTCACGTTTTTGACGTTTCATCAGTTAATGCACCTCTATATTGTGGTTTATCGATAACAAATGGTTTATCGACGTAAGCGGTTTTGCACGTGCTGTTTGACTGGTTTTTGTATTCTCCTTGATCGGCCGTTGGGGGGATGGGTAGTGAAGCAGTTCAGCGAGTACACCAGATTTAGCCGGTGTCGTGAACGATTAAATTTTTATACATAAGCCGTTCTATATGGCTTAACGGCCTAGCAAATATATTTGACAACTTCGTGACAAACACCTTTGTTTAGTCAAACGCCACTTTGAAAAGTTCATTCTGGAAAGTCGATTTGGAAAGCTTAATGACGCATCAATTTTTTGCCACCTGCCCGAAAGGTTTGGAAGGCCTGCTTTATACCGAACTGCAAACCCTTGGCGCACAAGACTTGCGCGAGACGGTTGCGGGTATCTACTTCTCGGGCGATATCACCATGGCCTACCGGGTCTGCCTCTGGTCGCGTTTGGCAAACAAAGTGCTCTTGCCGATGGCCAGTTTTGAAGCCAATAGCCAGGAAGAGCTGTACGACGGTGTGCGCGAATTGCGCTGGGAGGAGCACCTGAGCCCGAATGGCAGTTTATTGGTGGACTTTATCGGTACCAACGACGCGATTCGCAATACCCAGTTCGGCGCTGTGAAAGTGAAAGATGCCATTGTGGATTGCCTGCGTGATTTCAGCGGCGAGCGTCCCTCGATCGCCAAGCGCGACCCCGACTTACGTGTGAATGTGCGTTTGGCCAAAAATAAAGTGATTGTGAGTATCGATCTCTCGGGCGATAGCCTGCATCGTCGCGGCTATCGTGTGAAGCAGGGCAGTGCGCCCATGAAAGAAAACCTCGCTGCGGGGATTTTGATCCGTGCCGGTTGGCCAGAGATGGCGGCGCAGGGTGGAGCATTGCTCGACCCTATGTGCGGTTCAGGAACTATCTTGATTGAAGCCGCATTAATCGCCGCCGATATAGCGCCTGGCTTGATGCGCGGCAGCTTCGGTTTTGAGCGCTGGCTCAACCATCGCAATGATATCTGGCTGGAGTTACGCGAAGAGGCATTCGCGCGGAAAAAAGCCGGCCTCGCGCGCGAAAACCTGCCGGAAATTCGCGGTTACGATGCTGATGTGAATGTGATCCGCGCGGCGGAAGACAATATCACCAGCGCCGAGCTGGATCACTGGTTGCGGGTCAGCCGCAAAGAATTAAAAGACTTCGTCAAGCCCACCCATAAAGCGATGGATTTCGGTATCGTCATTAGCAACCCGCCGTACGGCGAACGCCTGGGTGAAATTGAATCGTTGAAATTATTGTATGCCCACATGGGCGAACGCTTGCGTAACGAATTTCAGGGTTGGCGCGCAGCCGTCTTTACGGGCAATCCGGAACTCGGCAAACAAATGGGTCTGCGTGCGGATAAAAAATACAAATTTTTTAACGGCACGATTCCAAGCGAATTGTTGCTGTTTAGTATCAGTAGTGATGCGTTTGTGCAGAGCCGTGTTGAACAGGATGCACGTTTCAGTAAAGATGCTGATGAGCGTAGAGAAGCAGAGCAGCGCGTAAAAATCGAAAATAAAAAAGAACAGGAAGCGGCACTGTCAAATGGAGCGCAGATGCTGGTTAATCGTCTGCAAAAAAATCTTAAACAATTGGAAAAGTGGGCGAAGAAAAACGAGATCAGTTGTTATCGCTTATATGACGCGGACATGCCGGAATATTCCGCAGCGATCGATATTTATCGCGGCCAGACCCAACCTAATCGTGCACCGCAGCTCTATGCCCATGTGCAGGAATATGCCGCACCGAAATCGGTTGATGAGGACAAGGCCGCGGCGCGTTTTGTGGAAATCGAGCAAGCGGTTCCCTTTGTATTGGATATCCCCGATTCCCATATCAGTTACAAACAGCGTCGTCGCAATAAAGGCAGCAGTCAATATGAAAAGCTAAATGAGCGTCCGACGGGCGATTTGTTTAGCGTGCAAGAAGGGCAAGCCAAGCTGCATATCAATATGTGGCAATATCTGGATACAGGTTTGTTTTTGGATCACCGCCCGGTACGTTTGATGATTGCCGATCTCGCTAAAGACAAGCGTTTTTTAAACCTGTTTTGCTACACCGCCACTGCCAGCGTGCATGCGGCTATGGCGGGCGCGCGTTATACCGTCAGCGTGGATATGTCCAACACCTATTTAAATTGGGCGCGTAAAAATTATGCGCTCAATGGTTTGAGTGAATCGCGCAATCGTTTGCAACAGGCAGATTGTTTGAAATGGCTGGAAAATAATGATCAGCAATTTGACCTGATTTTGCTCGATCCGCCCAGCTTTTCTAACTCCAAACGTATGGAGGATGTGCTTGATGTGCAGCGCGATCATGTTCAAATGATCAATCATGCCATGCGCGCTTTGGCAGAAGGTGGGACGTTAATCTTCTCCAATAATTTACGCACATTTAAGTTGGACGCGGAAGCGCTAAGTGCATACACCATAAAAGAAATCAGCGCTAAAACGATTGATGAAGATTTCAAACGCAATCCGAAAATTCATCAATGTTGGTTGATCGCACACTAAACTATTAAGGTCGCCGCTATGTGCTACGCTCGTTTCAGTATTGGCATTCTGTGTTTACTGGCAGCGAGCGCAAAAGCGGATCAATTTTGTTTTGCTCTGGCTGAAAGCTATTACGAGCAAGTCTACTGCCAGCTACAAGCAAAAGCGCAAACGAAAAACTTACCGCCTTTTAATCAATTCAAGAAAAATAATGAGCAAGTGCAGTTTTCTTTATTGAAGCGACCTGCTGAACGCAATGCGATTAAATTGCCTATGCCCACCAAAATTGGGCTTGCGAAAACAACAGTGGAAATAATGCCGGCTGCCCCGGTGGTTAAAAAAAATCCTGCCCCTTATGCTGTTCAAACCAAGGCAATGCCTGCAGGGAAACCTGAAACAAAAAACCAATCGACAAACCCGAAACAAGCTACCGACAGCAATTCGGGGTGTGAAATCATTGGCAACCAACTGAGCTGTCCAACGGGCAATTTTACATTGTTGGGTAATAAGGCGAACCATCGACTGGCGGCGACAGCATTGTCGGCGGAAAACAAAATGGGATTGCCGTCTTACCAACAGGGCGCACTGAATCAATATCTTACACAGGCCTATCGCCAGTACATCACCAAGATGGATGAGATAGGGCTGGGCGGTGTCACCATGACTTACCGAAAATTTGCGTATCTTTATTCGGATTTACAGAGCAAGGGTTTGGATTTTTCCCAGCGTTTTGAAACCATGTATGGCTTCTTGAAAAAAGATAAAGCGACTATGGGCGTGAGTGAGTCAACGCGTGTACCGCAAGGGCTCGCCGCAGATGATTGCAGCGCGTTGGACGAACGCTTTTATGTGTGCGATCTGCAAGGCAGGAATTATATTTTTGCAGCGCCCTAACAAAATTACGCAATATGAGTCTATAGCTCATTGCCTTAACCATCTTTAGTGAGGCCATTATGCTTATTAAACGACCCAACGATATTCCCTCCTCAGAAATAACCCCTGAATCTGTTTATTTGGCTCGTCGCGAGTTTATGCGCGGTACGCTTGGCGCCGCTGCTTTGGGTTTGGGGACGACCGTTGCACCTGAATTGTTGGCTGCGCCAGAACACATTGCTGACAAAGACTTGCCTGGGCCTGATTGGTTAAAGCAGCAAATTGCGGGCGCTAAAGCCAACCAGGAAAAAATCAGTGAATCACTCACACCTTATGAGCATGTCACTGGCTATAACAATTTTTACGAATACGGCTACGATAAAACCGATCCTGCAGCGCATTCGCACATCTTGAAACCCCATCCATGGAAAGTCGAAATCGCAGGTGAGGTGGCCAAGCCGGGCTCTTATACATTGGAGGATTTATTAAAGGGAGTGACCTTGGAAGAGCGCGTTTATCGGTTGCGCTGTGTAGAGGCCTGGTCGATGGTAGTTCCCTGGGTCGGTTTTTCGCTCGCCGATTTAATCAAACGATTTGAGCCTAACAGCAAAGCAAAATATGTGGCTTTCACCACGCTTGAACGCCCGTCTGAAATGCCGGAACAAAAAAGCCGGTTTAGTACTATTGATTGGCCATATCGCGAAGGTCTGCGTATGGATGAGGCTATGAATCCATTAACGACATTAGCTGTTGGTCTTTACGGCAAAGTATTGCCCAATCAAAATGGTGCACCTTTACGCTTGGTAGTGCCTTGGAAATACGGTTTTAAATACATCAAGTCCATCGTAAAAATTGAATTCACCGAGAAGCAACCGAAAACATCCTGGAGCATGATTGCTCCTGATGAGTACGGCTTCTACGCCAATGTAAATCCGCAAGTCAGTCATCCGCGCTGGAGTCAGGCAGAGGAGCGACGGCTACCGAGTGGGTTATTACGTCCGAATATTATTCCCACGCAATTATTTAATGGCTACGCTGAGCAAGTTGCGCATCTTTATAAAGATATGGATTTACGTAAATTCTATTAAGGGTGTGATATGCCTATTTTTTGGCGGCGAATAATAATTTTTGCAGTCTCATTAATTCCATTAATGTGGATTGTTTACAAAACGCTGACCAATCAGTTGGGCGCTGACCCCGCTAAAACGATTGTGTTATTTACCGGCGAATGGGCAATCTACTTTTTATTTATCGCGCTTGCCGTAACACCATTGCGGCGATTGTTTAATTTCAAAAATCTCCACTTTCGGTGGTTACAAATCCATAGGCGCATGTTGGGTTTATTTACGCTCTTTTATGCGATTCTGCATGTCCTCGCTTTTTTTGTCTTTATATTGGGGTTGGACCTTTCCCGCTTCGGTAAAGAACTGGTAGAGCGGCCTTACATTCTCGTTACTATTCCGGCCATTATTTTGTTGATTGCTTTAGGGATTACGTCAACCAAAGCCATGATGCGAAAGCTGGGGAAAAACTGGATTCGCTTGCATAAATCTATTTACCTCATTGCGCTTCTCGCCTGGGTTCATGTGTTTATGCAGGTGCGCTCCAGTTATTTTGAGGCGGTTCTATTCGGCCTAATTTTATTAGGGCTTTTGTTGCCCAGACTTTACTGGGCGTTGCGTAAATAGATTTAATTCGCCTGCCCTTGGTATTTTTAATTCAATAACGCCAAGCTTGCGTTAATGGTTTCATTATTATTCATCCCACCGCCACTGCTGCCTGAGGTTGATGTGAGACGTGTGACTAATAATCTATCGCCATTTACGAGATAGGTTTTGTCTACCTCGAAATGAAATTCAAAACCAATCACCAGCGCGAATCTACCTGAACCTTTACCAATGGAGCGGCTGGCGAGAGGAATGCCTTGCTCGTTGATCCAGATTTGTATATCAGCGTTGTATTTTTTTAAATCCTTGCGTTCTCCCTCACTGAGTTTCTCCAGCGGAATTTGCATATGAAGGAGGCGAGCAGGTTGGTTTTGAAAGGTGACTTGTTCTTCCTTGACCAGTTTTGCCTTGCGTAAGTCGTCTTCAAGATCGCGCACAGGATCGAACAATATGCTGAATTCAGAATACTTAAAACGATTGATTGCATCTGTTGCAGGGGTGGGTGCTTGAGGGTTTTGTTTTCGTAGTTCAGTTTCCTCAGCTACCGCTTCCAATATCTCGTTCGGATAACTGATCTGCAAACCTGTCTGGCTTTTTTCAAGCGTGAATTGAGTATGTCCTTCTTTAACTGGATTTTCCTTATCGTCAGCATTGCCACTTTTTAGGCTGGCGTTAACTTGTGCCTTAAATGCGGATGATTGCTTAAATGATTTCAACGCACTTTGTAGATCAGATAAACCATCGGCATAGGTCAAAGATGTTGAAAGCGTAATAAAAAGCAGGCTTAAAGAGAGGAGAATTTTGGGTAAGCGAGGTGGGTTCATGACAGTTCCTATTTGTTATATCACTAAAATCCTGGTACTTGCATAAATGCAGACTCATAGAAATCCAGTGGTCGAAATAGTTCAGTGTCTGCGTGAGTTTTGTATCGAGTTGGTATAGGGAGCTATTTAGGGCGGGAAGCTGACAATAACGGGATAAAAAAATGGCGCCCTTTAGGCGCCATTTTTATGTGCGTTACAAATCGGCGATTAGGCGCGAGATTTGTATTCGCCAGTGCGGGTGTCGATGATGATCTTTTGGCCGATCTCAACAAACGCAGCAACTTGCAATTCAGTGCCGTTAAGCAGTTTTGCAGTTTTCATTACTTTACCTGAAGTATCGCCACGAACTGCTGGTTCAGTGTAAGCCACTTCGCGGGTGATAGCGTTAGGTGGAGTTACAGAGATAACTTTACCTTCGTAGAATACTGCATCACACACATCTTCCATGCCGTCTTCGATCCATGGAAGCAGGTCACCCAATTCTTCTGCAGTTACTTCGTATTGGTTGAACTCTGGATCCATAAATACGTACATTGGATCAGCGTAGTAAGAGTAGGTTACTTCTTTGCGATCCAATTGGATGTCTTCGAATTTGTCGTCTGCACGGTAAACGGTTTCGGTGTTCATGCCGTTCAGCAGGTTTTTCAGTTTCATTTTAACAACGGCAGAGTTACGGCCGGATTTGTTGTATTCCGCTTTTTGAACAACCCAGGGTGAGCCGTCGATCATCAGAACGTTGCCAGCGCGGCATTCTTGAGCATTTTTCATGGTAAATCCCAGTATTTGCAGAGGTTAACGGATAAGAGGGAGGCCTTGATGCGCATGGCGCGCGGGCATATAAGCCCTCAGGCGTCCCGGGTTTGAAATCGGCGCGCTACTATACAGTTCTTTGCCGTTTTTCTGTAGTGCTTTTTTAGCCTGGCTGATTGGCACAAAAAGCTACGAGTTGGGTGCTCAAATCAGGCTGTTCGAGCAAGTGATCGCACCAGGTACTGCTATGTTGTTGCCATTTCTCTAGTAGCGGTAATAGCCTCTGCCAGCTCGCCTTCATGTCGCCATTTTGGTTCCATGCTAACCACGACTCGCGCAATGCCGATTGGAGTGTACTGGGTGCTTGTTGCGTATAGATATCGAGGAACGCATTGAGTTTGGTGATATGGGTGTCTTCATCCTGCGGATAGATATGCCACAGCATAGGCTTACCTGCCCATTGGGCACGCACAAACGAGTCTTCGCCGCGCACGAAGTTGATATCGCACGCCCAAAGAAGCTGGTCATACTCGGTTTGAGTGACAAACGGGATTACCTGCAGACAAAGGCTGCCGCGCCGATACACATCACCAACATTCAATTCTTGGCCGACAGCCTGGTTGATGCTGGTCAGGATTTTGCCATTGGGAACCAGGCAGTGAATCGGTACGCTGGAGCTAGTCCACGCGTCCAGTAAATGCGCGATAGCCGTGTTTTCATAAGCAAACAGGGATATGAGCAACGCGCTTGGCAGTGGTTTAATTCCCATACTTTCCCGCCAGGGCGCAGGCTGGAAGCTGTTGCGGTTATTAATCAATGAGTGTTCACGTAATAGTCCGCCAGTGCGTGCTGTGAAGCCGGGAAAGAAAAACGTTTTGCGCAGACCTGTAGCCGGATGAGTGGAGGGCATCTGGTGGCAGTCCTCAATCCAGGTTTCCGCGCTCAGATAGTCCAGATTAATCCAAACAGGCGCTTCGCCTTTCTGCTTTCGCACCGCCATGGCATTTACATAAGTCGCGGGAATATCACAGGCAAAGGCTTCAATTACCCTATCGGCGATCTGAGGCTGGGCAGTAAATTCCGGATTCCACTGACAAACCTCCACACCAGCGACTAGTTGGTGGTCGAGCTGGGCGGCTGTAGGCCAAATGCGGATAAGGGAATTTATATCATCGACCCACAGTCGCACTTTCTGCTGGTGCTCGTTGGCTAATTGCCGTGCAAGCCGCCAGCAAACGCCTATATCGCCATAGTTGTCGATAACGCGGCAGAAAATATCCCAGGATTTGATTTCGGTAGTCGGCATATCGGTAGATGGCATATCAATAGATGACATAACAGTGGTGGCACATCAAATTTGAGTAGAGGCGGCATTGTAACGAAAAAGGGTGACCGTTTATTCGCTCACCCTTTTTCGTTGCTGCCTTTATAGATCAGCTTTTGATCGGCGTCATTTGCATGCGGCTTTAGTGAAGCTGGGTAAAATTCACCGGAATCCATTCGTAGGCTTTGCCCTCTTTACGAAGGTGCCCAAGGCCGGGAAATTGGATGTGGGCCGCACCTACCAAAACGCCTTGTTTAGCGGCTTGGGTGAAGATTTTGTCACGCTGTTCAGCGGCTTTTTTCTGATCGCTATCAAAGGCGATAGTCACTTCAGGGTGATCCAATTGAACCGCAGTGACATGGATCAAATCGCCAATCAGCCACAATTTTTGTCCTTGGCTTTCCACTTCATACACGCTGTGGCCTGCGGTGTGGCCGGAGGTAGAGATAGCTTTGATTCCGGCAGTCAGTTGGGTTTTGTGATCGAAAGTAGCCAGTTTATTGGCTGATTTATATGGAGTCAGCATGGCGACAGCATTGGTATAAAAGGCTTTGCTATCCTCCGGTGCTTTATCGAGATTAGCTTTGCTCAGCCAGAAGTCAGCCTCTTTTTTGTCCAAATGAACAACCGCATTGGGAAACGCCAGTGTGTTATTGCTAGCCAGCCCGCCAATATGGTCTGAGTGCAAGTGAGTGATATAGATGTCATCAATTTGTTCCGGCTCGTATCCGGAAGCACGCAGGTTGGCGATGAATTTGCCCAAGGTCGGTCCGAAAAGTACGCCAGCGCCAGCGTCAACCAGAATCAATTTTTCACCGGTATTGATGAGATAGGCGTTTACCGAGGTTTCCAATGGCGCTTTTAAAAATGCATCGGCCAGCGCAGCCTGGGTTTTAGGTTCAGGATTGTTCAGCAGTTTATCCACTGGCAGCTCTACGGTGCCGTCGTTGATGGCGGTAACTTCAAAGGAGCCCAGCATTATGCGGAAATAACCGGGCGCAGAGGTTTTCGCCATGGGGGCCGCCGCTGCGACGACTTGGCTGCCGAGGCTGGCAATCAGTGCTGCCGAAGTCAGAGCAGCTACTAACGAAAATTTTTTCAAAGAGAACATAGGCATATCAATTCCTTGGGGATTTAACCCATCAGCACGATTAGTATGCCTGCGCACAGGAGCTGCGCAGGTGAAAAAATTGTATTTGTTTGGGTAAAATCGCACAATGATCCAAGTTAAAAACCATCACCTTTAACGAGTAGTGACATGCCTTCCTTACAAGATCAATTATTAAAAGCAGGTTTGATTGACGCAAAAAAAGCCAAGCAGGCGAATAAAGACAAGCGCAAAGAGACCAATCTCGCTCGCCGTTCCAGCGAAGAAGTTGTCGACGAAATCAAGCAGTCTGCCGAACAGGCCCGTCAAGAGAAAGCTGAGCGTGATCGCGAGTTAAATCGCCAGCGCGATGTGGAGTTACAGCAAAAAGCGATAGCCGCGCAGATAAAACAGCTCATAGAAAATCATCGCCAGTCAAAAGGGGCCGGTGAAAATGATGTTGAGTACAACTTTACCCATGGCAAATTGATTAAAAAAATCCGCGTGTCAAAAAAGGTGCAAGAGCAAATTATTCGCGGTGTATTGGCTGTAGTAAAACTGGGAGAAGGTTATGAGCTAGTGCCGCGAATCGTGGCTGACAAAATTGCCCAGCGCGATGAGCACGCGGTCGTCGTTGCCAATACCAAATCCAGCCAGCAAGTGGATGAAGATGATCCCTACAAAGATTACGTTATTCCTGATGATTTGATGTGGTAAGCCTATGTGGAATCCTATTCGCACGGTAATGCGCAGTAGCTCACCGCGAGGTATAAAAATTATTGCACTGAGTTTGATGTTGGTGATTCTGAGTGCATTACCTTACATGTTGATCAGTTACTTCGGCGGTGAAAACAATAATCCGATTGTCGCTAGCTGGTTGTTTGCCATCGGCGCAATGATTGGCCACATAGGTTTTTTTGTGGGGATTGTGTTGTTGATTTGGGATGTGTACTTCGCTAAAAAATAAAAGTTACATTATCCTGTTGATTGGCGATTTTTTATTTGCTGGACTGGAAGATCGATAAATGTGACGTAACAAGCCGGCTTATGTGCCGGCTTGGTTTTTCCATCATGTACCCTGTTTTTTTAAAACTCCCCGAGAAAACCACCTGATTGATGCGCCCACAGATGCGCGTACACACCATTGAGGGCGAGCAGTTCAGCGTGTGTACCTTGCTCAATGATTTGGCCTTTATCCAATACAATTAAACGATCCAGTGCTGCGATAGTGGATAAGCGGTGCGCAATTGCAATAACCGTTTTACCTTGCATCAAACTGGTTAAATTGGTTTGGATTGCCGCTTCAACTTCTGAGTCCAATGCGGATGTTGCTTCATCCATAATTAATATGGGGGCATTTTTTATCAGTACGCGCGCAATGGCGATACGCTGGCGCTGCCCGCCGGATAATTTTACCCCTCGCTCACCTACATGGGCGTCATACCCTTTGCGTCCTTCGTTATCGCTCAGCCCTAAAATAAATTCATGGGCTTCTGCTTGCTTGGCTGCGCGAATCATCTCTTCTTCGGTTGCGTCAGGTTTTCCGTAGAGCAGGTTGTCGCGAATTGAGCGATGCAGTAATGAGGTATCCTGTGTGACCATCCCGATTTTTGCGCGCAGGCTCTCTTGTTTTACGTCGGCGATATTTTGGTTGTCGATCAAAATAGATCCGGAATCAAGATCATAAAAACGTAGCAATAAATTCACGAGCGTCGATTTGCCGGCACCGGAGCGCCCGACCAAACCAATTTTTTCACCTGCATTAATATGCAAATCAAAATTTTGCAGCAAGCCGGTTGTTTTACCGTAGTTGAAGTTGACCGATTTAAAATCGATCTTGCTTGCCGATATTTGTACTGGTGGAGCGTTGGGTTTGTCTTGCACTTCCCGCGGGATAGTCAGCGTGTTCAAACCATCGCGCGCAGTACCTATATTTTCAAACAGCGCAGATACTTCCCACATAATCCACTGGGCCATGCCGTTTAAGCGGAGCACCAAGGCAATGGCTACCGCAATAGCACCAGTGGTGATAGCAGCATTTGACCAGAGCCAAAGAGACATGGCTGCAATCGAAAATATTAGCACCACACTAATAACCCAAACGCTTGTGCCTAATAAGGTGGCAAGGCGCATTTGCGGATGTACAGTGGTAAGGAAATATTCCATGCCTTTTCTGGCGTAGTCGGCTTCGCGGTTGGAATGCGAAAACAATTTCACCGTGGAAATATTGGTATAGGTATCCACTAATCGACCAGTCATATCAGAACGGGCATGGGCTTGGGCGGTTGATATTTTTGACAGGCGAGGTAAAAAATAATAAAGCAGGCTGCAGTAAGCGATAAACCAGACTATCAATGGAATGGCGAGGCGCCAGTCCAGTGCAAAAGCCAATACCAGAATACTGCTGAAATAAACCATTACATAAAGCAGTACATCCAATAGTTTCATAATGGTCTCGCGCACGGCGAGGGCAGTTTGCATTACTTTGGTGGCGATACGACCAGCAAATTCATTTTGGTAAAACTGATAACTTTGGCCGAGGAGATATCTGTGCGCTTGCCAGCGAATGCGCATCGGAAAATTGCCGAGCAGGGTCTGGTGCATTATGAGTGAGTGCATCAGTACGGAAAGCGGCAGGCCAATTAATAAAATAAAAGCCATCCATGTCAGTTCGGTACGCGAGCTTTGCCAAAAACTTGCCGGCGTATGTTTATTAAGTGAATCGACCAAATTCCCTAGAAAACCAAAAAGCGAGACCTCCAATATCGCAATCAGGCCAGTAAAAATTGCCATTCCGATTAAATAGACTTCGGCGCCTTTGCTGTAGTGACGGCAAAAGGCATAGAGCGTTTTTGGAGGGGCTGTAGGCTCTTGGGGAGGAAAGGGTTTTATAAGGCTTTCAAAAAAACGAAACATAATGCAATCGCCGGTAAATAATAAGGAGGACTGGCTAAATTCTGAGCCGATATTGTAGCAGTTCAATGCGAACTATTCGTGTAACCAAGTGTTAATGCGAGATGCTAAACTGTCGCCTAGTATCCACGAAAGTGGCTGCCAATTGTTGGCAGGAGTGTTTTAGTGTCGGGATAAATTTATGAAAAATACCCTGGTTGTTTTTGCAGCTGGCTGCCTTGGTGGCTTGGTTATGTGTGTCGTGATGTGGTTGTTCTCTTATTACGGGATTACCCAATCTTTAAATGTGCGTTTGGCAGGATCTGTGTCACCTCATTGGATGTACCCACGTATCGTATGGGGTGGTTTGTGGGGATTGTTATTTTTGTTGCCCATTTTTGCGAGCAGCCTCTTTGCGCGCAGCTTTGTTATCGCATTAATTCCTACATTAATTCAACTGTTTGTGTTTTATCCTTTTTATGAAGGCAAGGGGGTTGCTGGTTTATCCCTCGGAATTTTAACGCCGTTTTTGGTGTTCTTTTTCTTTTGGGTTTGGTCGTTAACGACAGCGATTACGCTGCGTTTATCCTAAGTGCGTGGACAATGTGATGAGAAAATTTTTACTCAGCTGTATGACCGGGATATTGCTGATGTGTTGTGCAACAGTCAGTGCCCAGTTGTTGCCCGATAACAAAAATCTGAATGCCCAATCGGTAGCGCGTTGGATGCAAACTAATCGTGATATTGCGCCAATCGTTGAGGTGGTAAGTTCAATGCACGCTAGTGATACAGAATTGAAAGCCTTTGAGGGACTATCGGCTGTAGAACAAGACCAGAAAATTGATGAAGTACTAAAATCCAATAATCTTCAGCAGGCAGCAAATCAAATTGCTCAAAAACACGGTTGGAAATCTGTTGGGGAATACATGCGCCTAAGCACCAAATTGGGTAATGCGATAGCAGCATATTTTCTATTTGCTGATTTGGGTAAGGTAACTCAAGAGCAGGAGCAA
>DATIGS010000251.1:0-2443 GCA_035481425.1 Cellvibrio sp.
GATGAATGAGAAGCGCATTGCCTCTGCACTGGTGGTGCGCCTGAAATTAATGTCGGGCATGGATATATCGGAAAAACGTTTGCCGCAAGATGGTCGTTTTAATTTAAAAGTAAAACATCACAACATCGATGTGCGTATCTCTACCATGCCGGTGCAATTTGGCGAATCTGTGGTGATGCGTTTGTTAGATCAAACCGATGGTGTACGTCCGCTGGCGAATGTAGGAATGCCCGCACATTTAATTGAGCGGTTCCGCAAAGTGATTACCCGTCCGCATGGGCTGGTCTTGGTTACTGGTCCTACAGGCAGTGGTAAAACTACAACCTTGTATGGTGCACTTTCAGAACTTAATAAGCCTGAGAAAAAAATAATTACGGTGGAAGACCCGGTCGAATATCGTTTGCCGCGGATTAGCCAGGTGCAACTGCATGAAAAAATTGGTTTGAATTTCGCAAATGTCTTGCGCGCTACTTTGCGACAAGATCCGGATATTTTGTTGGTCGGCGAGATTCGCGATGAAGAGTCCGCCGAAATCGCGTTACGGGCATCCATGACTGGCCACTTGGTGTTGTCCACCTTGCACACCAACGATGCAGTCACTTCCGCATTACGTTTGCTCGATATAGGTGTGGATGGCTATTTAGTGGCGGCTTCGCTCAAGGCAATTATTGCGCAACGCTTGTTAAGGCGCATTTGTAGCAGTTGCATTCAACCTCACACACCAAATGCCAATGAGCAACAATTGTTAACGACCTATGGAAAAGGGCGCAGCTTCGACGATGTTGTATTCAAGCAGGGCGCGGGTTGCCCACATTGCCACAACACCGGTTATCGCGGGCGCATAGGTGTTTTTGAAATGTTGGAGTTGAATGCACAAATGGCCGATGCATTGCGTGTGAATGATGTTAATGGCTTTGCTCACGCCGCTTACGCAGTGCCCAATTTCGTTACGCTCAGCGAGGCGGCATTGGCGTATGCCATTGAAGGTGTAACTACGCTTGAAGAAGTAATGGCCATTTCCGCACAAATTGATGACATTTAAGAGGCTGCCTAATATGTCGATAGTGCGCGGTTGTATATCGATACTGCAGTGTTCCCCAGGTAAATAGTAATCATGGCAATTTATGATTTCAAAGGCCGCAATAGTGAAGGCCGCTTGATTACCGGACAACTGGATGCATCCAGCCAGGATGCAGCCGTCAACCAGTTATTGGGGCGCGGAGTAACGCCTGTAGAAATCAAGGAATTTATTGCGCACCTTAGTTTGTCTGAACGTTTTGCGCGCGCGACTAATCGTGGGCGCGTGGAAACGGTTGAGCTGATTATGTTCAGCCGCCAAATGCACACCATTACACGCGCTGGAATTCCGCTGGTAAAAGGTCTGCGTGGTTTGGCGGCATCGCTGCGCAACTACACTTTCCAGCAAGCGCTGAACGATATTGTCGAGCGTTTGGAGGCAGGGGTTGAACTATCAACCGCGATGCATGCCCATCCTAAAATATTCAATAATTTATTTGTCAGTCTGGTTAGCGTAGGGGAAAACTCCGGGCGGCTGGATTTGGTATTTAAACAATTAAGTGAATATATGGAGCGCGATTTAGCCACCATCAAAAGTATTAAAACGGCACTACGCTATCCATCGTTTGTATTAATCGCCCTCGCCGTTGCCATGGTGATTATTAACATGAAGGTGATTCCCGCATTCGCCGGCATGTTCGCCAAGTTTGGTGCGGAACTGCCTTTACCGACGCGGATACTCATCGGTATTTCAGATTTTTTTGTGAATTACTGGCTGTATTTATTAGCGTTCGTGGCTGCAAGTATTGCCTGGATTTATCACTACATTCATACCCCGGAAGGCAGCCGGGTATGGGGCCGCAAAAAACTCAAACTGATAGTGATTGGCGATATTATTGAGCGCGCTTCACTAGCGCGTTATGCCCGTTCTTTTGGTTTGATGTTAAATGCCGGTTTACCGCTTTCCAATGCATTGGAATTAAGCGCACGCGCCATTGATAACCCTTACCTCGGCGATAAAGTTCGCGGCATTCGTGCAGGTATAGAACGAGGGGAAGGATTGTTTCAAACCCATTTGGTCAGCGGTATGTTCACACCGCTGGTGTTGCAAATGATTGCGGTAGGCGAAGAGAGCGGCCAGGTAGATGCATTGTTAGCTGAGGTCGCTATGTTTTATGAAGGCGAAGTGGAATACGACGTAAAACAACTGAGCGACAAGATTGAACCCATCATGATTGTGATCATGGCCGTTTTTGTAACCGTGCTTGCGCTGGGTATTTTCTTGCCGATGTGGGATATGTACGCCATTCAAAAGTGAGGCACTTTTGATCCAGACTTACCATCATGGCCGGTTCGAATTTTTTGTTGCAAGTATAGTGATTGCAATTATCGCCTTGGCAGCATTGAGCCGTTATTCGTTGATGGC
>DATIGS010000252.1:0-22061 GCA_035481425.1 Cellvibrio sp.
CATTTGGGGCAGCGAGTGATGATTTGGTTGTTGGCAGAAGTCATGGTCTATTGGCTCTTAACGAGGGGCATATAGGCCCCGGTCAATTTATTATCGCGACTTGACAGTGTAACTATAGGGCGACGAAGGGTAAATTCCAGCGACAGTCGGTAGCTTCGTTCTGCATCCGCAATGCCAACTAGCTCACTTTCTTAATTGACTTTAGTTGCGGTTAGGCGCACCCATTCTTCTTGCTCGGCGACAGGATCAAACACAAACCAGGGTTTATAGGCTGCCATCACCGTTTCGGCTTGCACCGACAAGATTCCCGACAAGCACAGTTTTCCACCGATTTTAGTCATGGCACTTAACGCGGGAGCCAATTCGGCGAGCGGGCCAGCCAGGATATTTGCAAGCATTACATCCACTTGTACATCTGGGCACTGCGGCGGTAGATACACCGGCATTGCATCTTCTGGTAGTTGATTGCGCTTGGCGTTTTCCGTAGTGGCTAGAAGGGCTTGCGGATCAATATCGACACCGATAACTTTTTCTGCGCCTAACAATAAAGTGGCAATGCCGAGGATGCCAGAGCCGCAGCCGTAATCGACGACTTGTTTGCCGGTAAAGTCCTGCTGGTCAATCCACTGCATGCATAAAAAAGTGGTGGGATGGGTGCCGGTGCCGAAGGCGAGGCCGGGGTCGAGCATCAGGTTCACTTTGTCCGGCTCGGGTGGTTGTTGCCAGCTGGGGCAGATCCACAGACGCTCACCGCAGCGAATCGCATGGTAGTTCGCCATCCATTCACGCTCCCAGTCTTTATCCTCCAATTGCTCCCAGTAATGTTCCGGCAATGGGTTACCAAAACGGCGCTGGGCAATGGCGATAGTCTTGGCAGTGTCGATTTCTGCATCAAACAGCCCGGTGATTTTCACGCTGTCCCACAGGGGAGTTTCGCCCAGGCCGGGCTCCAGGATGGGTTGGTCGGCATTGTCTTGCAATGTGACCGACGCGGCGCCGCAGGCGAGGAGCGAATCTTCCAGCGATTCGGCATAGCGACGGGTGGTGATGATTTTGAGTTGCAGCCAGGGCATAGGAATTCTGCTTTTGGTGAAAGAGTGGTGATGATTTTGGAGGCAATTAAAGCAAAAAGGGCGCGATAAATCGCGCCCTTTCGATCCGCTGGCAAATTTTACTCTGCCAGTTTCTTTTCCAGATAGTGGATATTCACGCAGCCTTTGCGGAATTCTGGATCGCGTACCAGCATTTGTTGCAGCGGGATGTTGGTGCGAATGCCATCGACAATGGTTTCATCCAGCGCATTGCGCATACGATCCAGTGCGATTTCGCGGGTGTCACCAAAGGTGATGATTTTGGCGATCATTGAATCGTAGTTTGGCGGCACTGTGTAGCCGTTGTACAAGTGTGAATCCACACGCACACCCAAACCGCCAGGGGCATGGAAACCTTTTACCAGGCCGGGGCAGGGCATAAAGGTTTTCGGGTCTTCGGCGTTGATACGGCACTCAAAGGAATGGCCGCGAATCACTACATCAGACTGCTTGAACGACAATGGCAGGCCGGAACAAACACGGATTTGCTCTTTGATCAGGTCGATGCCGGTCACCATTTCCGATACCGGATGCTCCACCTGGATACGGGTGTTCATCTCGATAAAGTAGAAACGGCCGTCTTCGTACAGAAACTCAAAGGTACCTGCACCCTTGTAGCCGATATCGATACAGGCTTTCACACAAGCGGCGTAGGTGGTCTCGCGCACGTCTTGCGGGATGCCTGGCGCTGGCGCTTCTTCCAACACTTTCTGGTGACGGCGTTGCAGTGAGCAGTCGCGGTCGCCCAGATGGATAGCGTGGCCCTGGCCGTCGGACATGACCTGTACTTCCACGTGACGTGGGTTCTGCAGGAATTTTTCCATGTAGACGGTGCCATCGCCGAATGCTGCTTTAGCTTCACCCTGGGTAATTTGGATCGAGCCAATCAGCGATTCTTCATTGTGCACTACGCGCATACCGCGGCCACCACCACCGGCGGCAGCTTTGATGATCACCGGGTAGCCAATGCGTCTGGCGACTTTTTTGCATTCGTTTTCATCTTCCGGGACCGGGCCATCTGAGCCGGGTACGGTGGGGACGCCTGCGGCTTTCATGGCTTTAATCGCTTCTACCTTGTCACCCATCATGCGGATTACCGCTGGGTCCGGGCCGATAAAGGTGAAGCCACTTTTTTGCACGCGCTCGGCGAAGTCGGCATTTTCAGCGAGGAAGCCATAGCCAGGATGTACCGCTTGTGAATCGGTAATTTCCATGGCGGAGATAATCGCCGGAACATTCAGATAGCTTTTGGGGGATGGGTTTGGGCCAATGCAGACGGATTCGTCAGCAAGGCGCACGTGTTTTAAATCGCGGTCAACCTGCGAGTGGACAGCAACAGTTTTGATGCCCAGCTCTTTACACGCGCGCAGTACACGCAACGCGATTTCGCCACGGTTGGCGATCAAAATTTTATTGAACATAAACCAGTTCCTCAGTGATTGGCGATTGGGCTGCCGCCAGCGGCAACCGCAAAAGGTGATTAAACAATGGTCACTAGAGGTTGATCGAATTCTACTGGATTGCCATCTTCTACCAGGATGGCGCCGATAACACCGGCTTTGTCAGCTTCGATTTGGTTCATCATTTTCATCGCTTCGATGATGCAAATAACATCGCCGGCTTTAACTTGTTTGCCAACTTCGATGAATGAAGGTGAGCCTGGGCTTGGTGAGCGGTAGAAGGTACCGACCATCGGTGATTTAACCACATGGCCAGAAACTTCTGCGGTTGCAGCAGCGGGTGCAGCGGCTGGAGTTGCTACAGCAGCGGGAGCTGCCGCCGGTGCAGCGGCAGGGGCTGGCGCTGCGTAAGCAGCAGGTGCCGGGGCACTGAAATATTGGGTGGTGCCACTGTTACGTGCGATACGAACAGACTCTTCGCCTTCTTTGATTTCCAGTTCGCCGATATTGGACTCTTCCAATAACTCGATCAGTTTTTTGATTTTGCGAATATCCATAAAATCCTCTCTGTAACAAGGTTTGTTGTGATTGTTGTTGGCTGGGCCAAATTAATAAAAATGCTATTTAACGAGTTTGAATGCCGCCTGTAGCGCCAGTTCGTAACTGGTGGCGCCAAAGCCGCAGATAACGCCTTGGGCAACGTCGGAAAAATAAGAGTGGTGCCGGAAGGCTTCGCGCTTATGCACATTGGACAGGTGCACTTCGATAAAGGGGATATCTACACCAAGCAATGCGTCGCGCAGGGCGACACTGGTGTGAGTGAAAGCGGCAGGATTGATGATGATGAAATCGACCCCTTCTTTGCGCGCATCGTGAATGCGATCTATGAGTTCGTATTCGGCGTTGCTTTGCAGGGTTTGCAAGTGGTGACCGGCCGCGACAGCGATCTGGGTCAGGTTGCGGTTGATGTCATCAAGCGTAGTTGCACCATAGATGCCTGGTTCGCGCAGCCCTAACAAATTCAGGTTGGGGCCGTGAAGTACCAAAATGGTTGCCATTAACTGTGATCCTGCGGTGATATTCTGGTTTTATGCTGAGACTCGCATCGAAATGACGGGTTCAGCTTGCCGGGGATTCGAAAGTGGGAGGAGTTTGCCGCAAAAAGCAGGATATGTCCACGATACCCGCGAAATTTTGTTTATATGACAGAAAATGCCTGCAAGTTTGCAGAAGTTATGCGTGTAGGTGTTAAAAAAGTGATTGGAAATAGCTGTTTTGTTCGATGATCCCCGCATCTTGCCCCCATGTTAGCGGCACGATGCGGGAAGTTGATTGAATATGTTGTTAAAAGAGTCGAATATCGTCGAAAACTCGATATCTATGGCGCATTTTTGTCGGTTAGGGTGCTGATCAGCAAATCTTGCGTAAGCAGCTGCGGCAAAATAATGGCCTTTCCGCTGCTATTCGCAGGGAACCACAGGTACAAGGGCACACCGCTGCGACCATATTCTTGCAGCAGTTCGGTGATTTTCGGATCAGTATTCGTCCAATCCCCTTTAATTGTCGCCACATTTAAAGCATCAAAAGTCTGTTCAACAGCTTGGGTATGAAGGGCAATCTTTTCATTGGCAAGGCAGGTCAGGCACCAGTCGGCCGTCAGGTTGATAAATACCGGCCGGCCTTCAGCGCGGAGCGACGCCACCAGTTCGGGGCTATAGGCTTGCCAGCGATTGTTGTCGGTGGCTGCTGTCTGTGCAGGGTTTTTCGCGCCTTGCCATACCAGTAGCAACGCAATAATCCAACTGGCGGCGATAGCCAATCGCCGCATTAACTGCCAGAAACCGCGTGCTTCGCGCCCCAATAGCCAGCAGCCAAAGGCGATAGCCACAGCACCGGCACAGAGCGCAGCCATACCGCTTACGCTGGTTTGGCGACCGAATACCCACAGCAGCCAGATGGCACTCAGGTATAGCGGGAATGCAAGGAATTGCTTGAGGTTGTCCATCCAGACGCCGGGTTTGGGCAGGCGTGCCGCCAGTGCCGGCAGGTAGCAGAGAATCAGCAGCGGCAGTGCCATCCCGAAACCAAGTGCGGCAAATACGGCAATGCAGGCGATGGCCGGTTGGGTTAGGGCAAAGCCGAGCGCAGCGCCCATAAACGGTGCGGTACAGGGGCTGGCGACCACGGCGGCCAATACGCCGGTAAAGAAGGAGCCGCTCAGGCCGGATTTTTGGGTCAGGTTTTGCCCGGTACCCATCAGGCTGCTGCCGACGTTAATCAGGCCGGACATGCTCAGGCCCATAACAAAGAACAAATAGGCGAGGGCGGCAATCAGCCCCGGTGATTGCAACTGAAAGCCCCAGCCAATGGCTTCGCCGCCGGCGCGCGCAAGTAACAGCGCGAGGGCAAAGCCGACAAAGCACACCACAATCCCAAGGGTATAAATCCAGCCGTGCAAGGCAAGGCGCGAGCGATCTGCCGCGGCGAGACTCATGACTTTAATCGACAGCACCGGAAATACGCAGGGCATCAGGTTGAGGATCATCCCGCCCAGCAGTGCAAACAGGATCGCCTGCAAAATCCAGCCGGAATCTGTTGTAGCTGGCGCTGGGGCTGCGGTAGTTGATGCTGCCGCTGATGTTGCAGTGGTTGACGGCGTGGCGGCCAGTGCGCTGGCTTGGGTGTCCGGCTTTGCTTCGGTAACTGCTGCGTTGGCAGGATCGACAGCGAGTGTCAGTTTTTGTGGTGGATAACAGAGGCCCGCATCGGCGCAGCCCTGATACTCAAGTTTCAGATTGAAGGTTTTATTGATACCGGCCAAATCGAAGCTCGCGGATACCTCATGGTAGTGCACCATGGTTTCACGCTCGAATAGCTCGTCATATTTCATTTTGCCGGGCGTGTAAGTGGGTGTTATCTGGATGCCTTCATCAGGGCGAAATTTGAAGCGCTCTTCATATAAGTAGTAGCCCTCGGCGATTTGCCAGTGCAGTACCAGTTTGCCTTGTGCGATGGTGTAGCTGGGTTTAAAGGCTTCGGCTACCGGTAAAAATTCATCCTGGCCGCCCAGTAGATTGGTGTTCAGTGTGCTGTTGCTCTTGGCAAACGGATCGGCTTTGGGGGCGAGCAGATCATCGGCAAGGCTGGCTTGCGCAAATAACAGGCTGGATACAAGAAGAACGTTAAGGCTAAGCCGGGATAAGAACCCACGCTTTAGCAGGTGCAGATTACGCATAGTATGAAGAGCTTCCTGGATTGGAATGATGTGTTCACATTCTCGGGTGTTATGGTTTTTTGGGCGATGCCCCTGCGAGGGGTGCCCGGCAGCGCGACTTACAGTAACATACGCCGCCTTATAGACAACCGGTAATAAACATCATTCGGCCCGGCGCTGGAATTTTCTTTTTTGATAGTGTCCCGGTCGGCGGGGTGAATGTGATGTCGGTGGGATTTGGTATGTCTTTCTAATATCTGATGTAGAGAAAAGGTGTTATGCGTAATTTTGTTGGTCGCTGCAGTGGTCTGATTGTATTGGCGTGTACGCTGAGTGCCTGCCAGATCCCGTTTCTTGCAAACAAAAAACCGGAGCCAGCACCTGCTCCCGCACCCGTAGCTAAACCCAAACCGGTCATCACCAAAGAGCAGCAAGTGATCAATATGCTGATCCTCAATGGTGAATACACCTTGTCGCAAAACCAGCTGCTCACGCCCAAGAACGACAATGCTTACGACTACTTTCGCGGGGTGTTAAAGCTCGATCCCAATAACGCCCGCGCCAAGGGTGGGTTGCAGGGTATTGTGATGCGCTATGTGGATCTTGCCCGCCAAGCCGCGGCGCGTGGAAATTATTCGCAGGCGACAGCCATGTTGAACAATGCGCGCATTGTTGACCCGAATAATTTGCTGATTAAAGAGGTGTCGACTGCGCTGACCGAACAGATTAAGTCGGCGCCGCCGGTTGAGCCTTATCGCGGTGGTGCCAATGAATTTTTGCTCGATGCCAGTTTGCTCGGCAAAGATGATCCACAAATCATCGCCAAACTCACCGAGATCGCCCAAAAGTTGCAGGCAACAAATAGTCTCGCAATGATCATTGCGCGCACCGATGTGGAAGGGCGCTGGATCTACCAAAAAATGCGCGAAGCAGTGCCTGATTATCGTGTGCGCGGCGATATTAAACTGGGTAGCCCACCGCGTGTTCAATTGGTGCCGGTAGCGCAATAATCCCGACCAAACAGCGCCACCAAACAAGGCCAAAGAGATGCAGTCTCTTTGGCCTTTTTTATTTCCTCCTGTTCTGCCCTACGCGGTACCTCCTCCCTCGAATTTAACAATCCTGCGGGTTTCGTCGCCTGTTGATAGAAATGCTTCGTCAATGCGGAAGGGGCTTTTCCCCCTCGCGTTTCCGGTGGCCTATGCGGAAGTATTTTTTCACAGTGGATTTTTAATAATACCTTTTAAAACAATGAGTTATTGATTGGCATTCATGTTGCTAAACCCCTCGGGAGGAGAAATTGCAATGGCTATAGATTCAGATTACGTCAAGCAGATGGCAACCCAACTGGCTAACTATGAAGTGCAGTCGGCGTTGACCAAGGCGAACCGTAACCAGACCAACTACAAAGCGCAGCTGACCGCGGTGACCTCGCTTGAGACCGCCTTGAAAACCTTCAGCACGACAATCAAAGGTTTGAAAGGTGTCGATAAAAGCGTGCTGACCAACACCGCGACTTTCGGTACGGCCGGGTACGCCACGGCCACCGTAAGTACCAGTGCGGTCGCCGGCAATTACCAATTTTTTGTCGAGCAATTGGCCAGTGCCCATCAGGTCGCGCTCAATGGTTTGACCGATGCGGATATCCCCACCAGCGGCAATTTGGTGATCGGGCAGGGCGCGGGGAGTTTCAGTATCGATTTAAGCAGTATCGACACCGATGGTACTGCGGGTAATTCGCTCGCTGAATTGGCGGCGGCGATTAATGGTGCGAGCGATAACACCGGCGTAAACGCAACACTGGTGCGCAGCAACGGCACTGTGTCGCTGGTATTGGCCAGCGAGAAAACCGGTGCAAGTAATGCGATCAGTTTATCGACTACCGGTGTTGCCGCCGGGGCCTTTAGCACCACGACCAGCAGCCCGACCGAACTCAGCGCCGCAAAAGATGCACGCGTGCGCCTGGGCGGTGAGACCGGCATGTTGCTCACCAATGACAGCAATACCTTCACCGACATTATTGACGGTGTGAGCATGAGTTTTAGCAAAGTGCACAGCGCGGGCGAGGCCCCTTTGTCGGTGACGATCGGGCGCGATGACGCCGCGACCAAAGCGAATGTGCAAAGTTTTATCTCCGCCATCAACACCATGCTCGGCACCTTTGACAGCCTGACTGGCAGTGGCAGCGAAAGTACAACACGCGGCGCGCTCGCGGGCGATTCAAGTATCCGTTCCATCGAATCCATGTTGAACAAAGTTTTGCGCACGAATTTTGGCGGCAGCACGTTGATGAGTTTGGGCATTACCGCCGATCGCAGCGGCAATTTAACGCTGGATGCTGCGCGTTTTGAAAAAGCGATAGCGGCGAATCCTGAAGCGCTCGACAAATTGTTTAACGACAAAGATGCATTGCTCGACACGCTGGAAAAAAACGTTGCGGTTTATACCACTGGCCCAAGCAGTTTGATGAAAGCGCGCAAAGAAAGTTTGAACGCGATGCTCGGCCGTGTGGATGACCAATTCGACAGCATCCAGAAACAGTACGACAACTACTACAACCGCTATCTGAAGCAATACACCAACATGATGCAGACGATGGCAGCGATGGAACAAACTTTTGGAATGTTTTGATGAACGATCCCTATCTCACCCATGACCCGTACCTCGCTAGCGAAAGCTACGACAGCTATCGCTCCATTGATTTGGAAGCCAAAGCAGCAACTGCATCGCCTTACGAATTGGTGTTGGTGTTGTTTGATGGTTTGCTCGATGAATTGGCGCGCGCACGCGGCCACATTGAAGCAAAACGCTACCAGGAAAAAGGTCGCTCGCTGGAAAAATGCATGAACATCATTAACGGCCTTAACAGCGCATTGGATTACGACAATGGCGGTGAAGTGGTGCAGGGGCTTTCGCGCTTGTATGACTACTGCATTTATCGCCTGTCCGATGTCAGCGTGAGTTTGTCGCTCGAAGGCCTGGATGAAGTCGTCACCTTGTTGGGTGTTATTCGCGAGGGCTGGGACGGTGTCAATGCCAAACGCGCCTGATCGCTATCAACAGCTCAAGCTAATCACCTTGGGTGAGCAATTGGCCGCAGCCATTAAAGCCCAGGATTGGGACAGCGTGGGCGGCATTGACCTGCGCATCCGCGAGTGCCTGCAAGAATTATCTGCAGCGGAATCCTTGAGTCCGGAATTGCAGCAGGCCAAAAGCCGCTTGCAAGAATTGTATGCGCGGGTGATCCCCGCATATGCAGAAGCCTGCGAAAAATTGCGTTTGTTGCTGTTAAACCATATCGATCATGCCGAAGGCCGCTCCGCGTATTTGCGCACTGGTCTGCTACAAGGTGAAAAATAATGTTGTCATCATTTATGCCATCCGGTGCGAGTTTCCGCACTAGTGCCACTGCTCCCGCTGCATCGTCTGCACCGGCAGATGCTGCTGTGGCTGAAACGGTTGACGCATCTGGAGCCGGGCAACAAAGTGTGGGCGAACTATTTGCTGGTCAATTAAATGATGCGATTGTTGGCGATGCATTAATGGATGCAGAACCATTAGCTGAAGCACCTGTAACAGAATCAACTTCTGAGTCCGTAATAGCAAATGCACAAACTCCCGCAGAGCCAAGTGCAGAAGAATGGTTGTTGGCGATGCTCGATCAACAACTGCTGCAACTGCAAGCACGCGACACCCAAATCGCAGCAGCACCGGTTGCCGCGCAAACTGCTGTTGATGTGGAACAAGTAAATGCAGCCGCGGCTATCGCGACGGATACATTGGAAAAAATTGCCATTGGAAAAAATCCAGCGTCGCTCGCCACAGAAAATAACCTGAACAAAATACAAATCCATTCTGCTGCAGAAAAAAATATGCAGTTGGATAAAACCCTTGAAGCAAATGTAAAAACTGCCGCAAATGTGGTGATTGCGAGCGCGGTTGTTAATACACAACCGAATGCTGATTCGCGTAACGCCAATAACAGTGTCCTCGACAATAATGCGCTGTTAAATACCGCCTCTGCAGCGGCGATCAATGCAGCGCTCGCGAGTGGTTCTCCCGCCGCTGGCGCAACTGAACTCACACACAACAGCAATGTGATTTCTCCCGCTGTGGTGAACACGGCGGGCGAAACTAATTCTGCGCGCGCTGTGAAAACACAATCCGCAATGCCTGCACCGGAAGCCAAATGGGGCGAGCAATTGCTGCATACATTGCGCGATCAAGTACAGGTGCAAATCCAGCAAAAAATTCAAAACGCCACGATTCGTTTGGACCCGCCCGAGTTGGGCAGTCTGGAGATTTATCTCAGCCATGAGTCTGGCCGTTTAACAGTGAATATCACAGCGAGCCAAGCCGATGTGGCGCGTTTGATTCAAACCACCAGCGATCGTTTGCGCCAGGAATTGGCGGGGCCGCAATTTACTCATGTCAATGTGCAGACTTCGGCAGAAGGCCAAAGCGGGCAGCAACAATCGCGCGAGCGTCAGCGTTTTTTTGAAGATCAACAAATTCTGGGCAATGACCAATCAATGGTAGGCAATAGCCAACCGACCAATCGCTCTGGCGATGTACTAGTCACTGTGTAATGTGGATTCCGGTACTCGCCGGAGCAGAAATCCCTTGAGAGGAAAAATGAAATCATGATGCAACGGATCATTTTGGGTTTACTGGTGGTGAATACCTTGATAGCGGCCGGCTCTATTTATCTCAGCATGCAAGTATTGTCGCGCCCACAACCTGCTGCAGTCGCTGCGGTTGCGACGGACGGGGCAGATGCGAATCCGGATGCGGTTGCCAGCACTGGTGAAGCAGCGGAATACCAATTTTTTCCGATTGAAAAAGTGATCGTCAGTTTGCAGGGCGATGGTCGCGAGCACTACTTTGTTTTGGATTTGGTATTGCAAGCCGATATGGAAACCGACAAAAAGAAATTGCAGCAAATCGATCCAATGGTGCGCAATTCAGTGGTATCGCATTTGTCGACTATGCAAGTGACCCAGTTACGCACCATGCCTATTGCCGAGTTGCAAACCACCTTGGAAAAAGTGGTGCAAACCGATTTCGCCGCGCGTCAGGTCATCCAGCCATTTGCCCATGTGCTGGTTAGTAAATTGGTTGTGCAATAAAAGGCCGCTGCCATGAATGCCCAAGCTTTCAATATGCCTGACTACGAATATCCGGTAAGCGCTGCGGTGACCCAGGCGTTTGCACCGGCGCAGGAGCAGCAGTTGCTGATCCAATATTTGCCGCTGGTAAAACGCATTGTTCGCCAATTATCGCTGCAAGCCAATCAAGTGATGGATCGCGACGATATGGAACAGATCGGCCTCATGGGGCTGCTCGAAAGTCTGCGTCGTTACGGTGAGCCGGATGAAAATTTTGCCGGCTTTGCCAAGCTGCGCATTCGCGGCGCGATCCTCGATGAATTGCGCCGGCAGGATTGGCGCCCGCGTCAGGTGCGCCAGCAAACGCACAAAATTCGCGATGCGATTCGCGAGCTGAGCCGTCGCCTCGGGCGCGTGCCGCAAGATGCAGAAGTCATGGCCCACACCGGCCTGGGCGAAAAAGATTACCAGGCGTTTTTGCAGGCCGATGCTTGTGAGGCAATTGAAAGCCTGGACGAGTTGCTACTCAACGGCCCGGAAACATTTACCGATGGCGGCTCGAGTGTAGAAGACCGGGAAATTACCGAGCGCACATTGGTGAAAGCTTTATCGACGTTGAATGAACGCGAGCGTTTGGTGTTGATGCTCTATTACCAACAGGAATTGAGTTTGAAAGAAATCGCATTGGTATTGGATTTAACCGATGCACGCGTATGCCAGTTAAGTAAACAAGCGATTCAAAAAGCCAGTCGCTTTATGCGTGATGCTCAATAGTGAGCGTATGGGAAATTGTAGAGAGAGCTAATCATGCAGAAATTATTAGGTGCAATCATTATCGTCGGCTGTGTGTTAGGCGGTTACTCCATGGCGCACGGCGAGTTGGCCATGCTCTGGCAGCCAGCGGAAATTATTATTATTTTGGGTGCAGGCCTAGGCAGTTTGGTGGTGGGTAATCCCAAAGAAGTGCTCGTGGAAATGTGCCACCAAATCAAAGGCGTTTTTGTTTACAAGCGTCGCGGTGAAGAGTTTCAACGTCAATTATTAATGCTGCTTTATGAATTGTTGGAAATGGTGGATGTGGGTGGACTTAAAGCGTTGGACGCGCACATCGAAGAACCAGACCAAAGTGATTTGTTCACGCGCTACCCATTAATTTTGCAAGAGCCGAACCTGATGGCGTTTATCGCCGATAACTTCCGCTTGATGGCGATGGGCAAAATCAGCGCACATGAATTGGAAGGTTTTTTAGAGCAGGAATTGGAAGCGATGGAACACGCGCTTTTACAACCGGCGCGTTCGCTGCACAAAATCGGCGAGTCAATGCCCGGCTTCGGGATTCTCGCGGCGATCATGGGCATCGTAATTACCATGGGCAATATCGATGGTTCCGTTGCTGAAATCGGCGCGCATGTGGCAGCGGCCTTGGTGGGAACTTTCCTCGGGATTTTTGTGTGCTACTGCGTGATGGAACCGCTGAGTAATGCAATGGGGCAACGAGTGAAAACCGAATTGTCTGCGCTGGAATGTGTGCGCACTACCTTGGTGGCACATGTTGCAGGCAAGCCAACACTGCTGGCGGTGGATGCTGGCCGCAAGCTGATCGAACAGGATGTAAAACCCGCGTTCCGCCAATTGGAAACCTGGGTGAACCAATACGAAGACCAACGCAACGCTGCCGCGTAATAAATGCTGATAAAAAAATATCTACCCCATGAAAAAGTATTCGGGCCATGAGAAGACGTAACGACAAAGACACCGAAATTATCGTCAAGCGCCGCAAAAAATCCGGCCACGATGAAATGCACGGCGGCGCCTGGAAAGTTGCCTTTGCCGATTTCACCATGGCGATGATGGCGCTGTTTATGGTGCTCTGGGTGATCACGCCACAAAATCCACCCAAGCCAACAACCGCGGAGTATTTGACCAACCCGTTGGTGGATGGCGGTGCTGGTATTTTTGATGGCAGCAGTAAAACACCGCTGGAGATGTCGGGCTTGCCCGTGTCGCTCAGCCATGCGGAAGCCACTGCAAAAGCGGCGGGCGATACAACGCCGCTGAGAGATCCTGCCAGCCAACAATCCAATAACCAAACCGAGCCGGTTAAATTTAGTGACCCCGCCGAGTTAAAAGAATTGGCGCAACTGATGGAAGCCATGGCGCTGGAGTTGGATGCCAAAGCCAATATCGAAGTGCAAGTGGTGCCGCAGGGTTTGCGAATTTTGATCAAAGACGATCAACAGCGATTTATGTTCGAACGCGGCAGCGTGCAATTGAATCCGCATTTCACCACGCTGTTGCAGCGCCTCGCGGGCGTGTTATCCAAGGTGGGAAATAAATTAATTATCAGTGGCCATACCGATGCCGTTCCCTACAAAACATTGAAGGGGTACAACAATTGGAATCTCTCGGGTGACCGCGCATTGCGCGCACGCAATGTAATGGTGGATTCGGGTTTGGCACCTGCCGCAGTACTACAGGTAGCAGCCCAAGCTGATGTGATGCCACTGCGGCCGGATGCACCGGAAGACGGTGCGAATCGTAGGATTGAAATCCTGATGCTTACTACCAAAGCTGAAGGTTTGTACCGCGAACTTTTTGGCGATCAGCAGGCCCGCGTTAATTATTCTGCCGGGCAGGCAGAGTTGATCATGCCCGCGAGCCCATCGCCAGACACAACGGAAAACCAGTCACCGGAAATCCGGTCGCTTTGATGTATTAACACTAGCGTGTTCTTCAATTTGCCTCCCTGACCGGAGGCTTTTTTTTGCGTAGAAAATGGCGGTGTGAAAATGGATATCAGGGGAGGCAGCTACTGAGTTCGCTGTCTTGAACTTGTGTGCCATTCGCGAGGGGGAAATGTAAGGTGTGGGCGGTACCATCGGTATGCAGGCAGACCAGATCCATCGCATTCTCATGAATCCCCAGGATCAAATGCAAAGGCTGGCTGAGGTTCGCGGCCAAGCGACGGTTCAGGTCTTCGCCAAACGGGCGTAGTTGCGCCAATTCTTCTGCAGTGTGTGCGGAGTAAGTCAGCGTTAGTAAGTTGGCGGACTGTGCTGTTCCCGAATTTTTGCTCCACATCAGGCTTGCGCCTACCGCAATCACGCTGACCATACCGAGCAGCGCCATTGGCATCAGCTTGATGGGCAGGCTCCATTTACTCGGTGCGGGTGCTTGTTTTACCGTTTCGGGCGTGGGTTGTGCTACTTGTTCAGGCTCAACTGGCGGGGGAGGAGCAACGACCTCCAGTGACAGATTGATGTAATTGGGGTTTAGCAAATAGCCGCGGCGCGGCAAGGTCTGGATGATCTCCCGCGCCTTCTCGTCATTCAGGATTTGGCGCAGGGTATAAATCTGTTGGTTCAGGCTGCCCTGGCCGACCACACGGCCCGACCATGCATGGCTCATGAGTTCGTCCCGATCCACCACTTCGCCCGGGTTGCGCACCAGTCGCTCCAGCAAACGGCTACCGGAAAACCCCAAATCGATCTTCTCTTCCACCCCGTTTTTCACCAGCGTCAGTTGGTAGAGCGCGGGATAAAAGCGGGCAATGCAATCGGCGCTGCCAGTGCGGATCGTCAGGCAGGTCAGACTTTCCACGGAAGGTCTGGCTGACGGCGGCTCTACTGTGGCGTTGACAGCATTCTCGAACTGAATCATTCCCATGGGAAACCGGTTGTTGAAAGGACAGGTGAATGTGGGTAAAGCAATGTTATGAATTAAGCTGATGTTGGCAATGATAGCTGTGTTTACACACTAAGCCATTGAACTTAGGGGTTTCTACTCAAGGAAGAATGTTAATTTTTGCTAAGAGCGAAATAAGAGAATGTGTTTTTATATCAATTTATAACCAAAAGATGAATGCGATGCCAAATAAAAAACGCCCGGCATGAGCCGGGCGTTTCTTACGCGTGCGCGGGTTTTTAATCAACCCGGAGTAATTACCCCAGCAGCGACATCACCATGCCGGGCATTTGGCCCGCTTGTTTCAACATGGAAATACCTGATTGCATCAACATGGAATTTTTGCTCATGTTGGCGCTTTCTTTGGCGAAGTCAGCATCCATGATGCGGCCCTTGGACATATCGGTATTGTCTTTCATGTTCGCCAGGTTATTCGCGGTGTGATTCAAGCGATTGATGTTGGCACCAAAGAGTGCGCGCAGTTCACCAACGGAGTTAAGCGCGGTTTCCAATGTGGTGATCATGCCATTGGCGTTGGTGTTGAGCGCAGTAGTTGCGACTTGAGTGGTCGCCAGTTCCACACCCGCTGCACCCGGAGTGGTGTAAGTGTCAGATGCGTTACCCAGAGCTGTGGCCAGGGCGGTCAATTTGCCACTCACATTCAAGGTCAATTTTTCAGCCGCGCTGGCACCAATTTGGAAATCCATTGCCGCAGAAAATTTACCCAGGCTGCCATCAACAGTGGTGCCATTACTGAACAGGTTTGAGCCGGCAAACTTGGTGTTCTTGACGATGTTGGCCATCTCTTTACCCAACTCATCGTATTCGCCTTGCAACGCGATCAAATCGGCACCGCTGTTGGTGGCGTTCGATGCCTGGGTGGCCAGGTCTTTCATGCGCTGCAGGATATCGGTCATTTCAGTAAATGCACCTTCAGCCGTTTGCAGCAGGGAAATGGAATCGCCGGTGTTGCGGATAGCGACATCCATACCGCGCGATTGCGCATTCAAGCGAGTAGCGATTTGCAGACCAGCCGCATCATCAGCCGCTGAGTTGATGCGCAAGCCCGTGCCCAAACGCTGTTGGTTGTTGCCCAACGCATTGTTGGTTTTATTCAAGTTGGTTTGGGTAACCAGCGATGAATAGTTAGTGTGAATTGACAGTGCCATGGAAGTCTTCCTATGCCATTAAGGTGGTTGTTCAAAATGATCGTTCGGTAAAGCGCAATGGAGTCAGCGGCATTTGCCAGCTAAAGCCATAAAGCGACATAAACTGAAGCGGAATTAAATTAACGGCATGAAAAAACCCGCTAAAAAGCGGGTTTCCTTCGAGCATAAGAATCAATTAATTATTGTTACTGCAGTAAAAAATTAAACTTTAACCGTGATTCATCGCATCCATCATGGAAAAGCACATTCGTGCCTTCTGCAGGTGTTGCAGATCCACCGGATGGGTGTACGCAGCGGCCGGTTTGGTTGTTTTGCAAACTACCACCGGAGGTATGCGTAAACGCAAGTCTCGCTTCTGGTGCACAAGACGGGAACAGAATCAGGTTGGTGTTGTTGTTGGCGGTGCCTTGGTCCGGATGTATACATTGTCCGCTTGGAACGTGTTTAATCAAACCAGAGGACAAACGTCTGAACGAAGACGCCAATGTATTACAGGTATTTGACAACACCAGCGGTGTAGCGGCATCCGGCGTTAAGCTGCCACCTTGGGGAATTAAACATTTACCACTGGTGTCTTGTTCGATCTTGTATTCATCTACGTTCGAACTTAATGCGTAATTGCGCGGCGCGATCTTACTAAACGCACGCGGGCCATAACCGCGATAAGTATCGTCAGAGGCAATGACAGTGCCTAACCAGTAATCGCGATACCAGTGCAGATAGGATCTGCCAGGTGTCTTGGAAACCGCGTAATGGTTTTGCTCTGTGCCGTGCAATACGCCCTCGGGCAGTGGTACACCCAATTCTTCATAGTACGTATCAAGGCCATGCATGGGTTCGTGAATAAATACCTCAACCGGTTCGCTGTCGGCGAGGGATGTCCACTGTGATGCGGATGTATCGCGACCATTGACTGTCGTCCACATGGTGTAATTTGAATCAACACTGCTGCCCGGTCCCCAACCCCAACCGCCAGTCACGCTCCAACCTGGAGTGAAAAATACTTGCACGGTGTCGTATGTGCCTCTCGGTACATAATCTTCAACGTCATCCTGCAGGTTTGCAGCGGCCGGTAAATAATTTCCACCGCCGATTGTCATGGACGTAATAGGATCGTTGGAAACAACGCTCGAACCATGCCAGGCAACGCGGCCATCGGTTATCAATTCCAGCCAATATTCAAGTCGATCTTCAAATGCAATTTGCACCGCATCAACAACAGTTGTTGGCAATGTACCTGAGCTCACACCAGGAATATTGGTTTGTGGCTTGACGAGAAGGAGCCCGTAAAAATTAAATTCAACGGAGCCAAAGCGCTCACCGAAAGCGACAGGCTCCAGATACCAACGCGCACCGTCGTTACAGGTTCCAACAGAAGCCTGGCTGGTGCCATTAGGCCGTAAACATGTGTTAGCTGCTGAACGCAGATAAAACAAAGCGGGGCGATCAACGGTGCGCGCACGCAATTCGTCGATTGTCCATTCAGCGGCAGATGTACTACAGCTGCCCAAAACAGCCGTGCCGCTCGATGACACCAGACACTGGCTGGAATCTTCATGTTCCAACACATATTTATCAGTACCGACACTATTCAAGCGCCAGTGTTGATAATCGTCACCGGTGTAATCAGCACCACGCAATTGTCCGCTGCCGGAATCGAGACCGAGCGTGCTGAGGTCCGCCCTGGAAGCAAGCCGCCATAGGCCGGATTCAAGATCGTCAGCTTGCACAGAGCTGACTGAACCGCATAGCAAAGTAAGTGCTGTTGACAATATCGGGAAGGTTTTTTTTAACATCAGGTAATGCTCCTTTTATGAAAGACGAAAGTCGTGAAATGAAGACTAAGGTCATAAACGTTGAGTACATAGATTGAGTATCAACGCAAATAGCTACTGCGCTGCTATAAAATTTAATAACAGTTTTTGATGTATCCAGTTTGAAAATAAGAAGAAAAATGTGTTGCGAAAAAAACAAAAACATTTATTTTTCTTATAAAAAAGGCACTAACTCAATAGAAATTGCGAGCCCATCAAACGCAGCAGCGATCGGACAATATGGTTTTTATTGTTACAGTGTCAAGCGTACGAAAAATAACTCTAATAAAAATTGACACCGAAAAAATTATAAATTGCAAACAGAGGCGACAGAAAAATTGAATGAATTTAATTTAGTTAATTGCGGGAGAACTTGGAAATATTTGCTTTGGAGCGCAATCAGATGCGATTGCAAATAGCGTTGACATTCCCGGTAGTTTTGTTGCGTAAAGTTTTGAAAATGTGCAGCAGCGAAGATTTTTTTCTGAATGCTGAAGTGAGGAGATTGGCTCACAATGAAAAAATATGAGCAACAAGACGACATAACCAAAGACCAGTTAAAATAATTCCATGAAAAAACCCGCTAAAAAAGCGGGTTTTTTGTCGAGCCTAAAATCAATACTCTAAATCAATTAGCGGCATCAATTAACCAAGGAGAGACATCACCATACCTGGCATTTGGCCAGCTTGTTTCAACATGGAAATACCGGATTGCATCAACATGGAATTCTTGCTCATGTTGGCGCTTTCTTTGGCGAAGTCAGCATCCATGATGCGGCCTTTGGACATATCGGTATTGTCTTTCATGTTCGCGAGGTTATTTGCCGTGTGGTTCAAGCGATTGATGTTTGCACCAAAGAGTGCGCGCAATTCGCCAACTGAATTAATCGCGGTTTCCACCAAAGTGATGTTGCCGTTCGCGTTGGTGTTTACTGCTGTAGTGGCTACCTGGGTAGTTGCCAATTCCACACCGGGTGTGCCGGCAGTGGTGTAGGTGTCAGATACCGCTGCCAATGCAGTACCCAGTGCAGTCAATTTGGCGCTCACGTTCAGCGTCAATTTTTCTGCTGCGCTGGCACCGATTTGAAAGTCCATCGCTGCCGAGAATTTCCCGCCTGCACCGGTTACCAGGGTGCCATCACTAAACAGGTTTGAACCGGCAAATTTGGTGTTTTTAATGATGTTGGCCATCTCTTTACCCAACTCATCGTACTCGCCTTGCAATGCGATCAAGTCCGCACCGCTGTTGGTGGCGTTCGCTGCCTGGGTGCTGAGGTCTTTCATGCGTTGCAAAATATCGGTCATTTCGGTGAATGCGCCTTCTGCGGTTTGCAGCAGTGACACTGAGTCACCGGTATTGCGGATGGCAACATCCATACCGCGCGATTGGGCATTCAAACGTGTAGCGATTTGCAAGCCAGCTGCATCATCAGCGGCTGAGTTAATACGCAAACCGGTACCCAAACGTTGTTGGTTGGTGCCGAGTGAATTGTTGGTTTTGTTCAGGTTAGTTTGGGTAACCAGAGACGAATAGTTAGTATGAATTGACAGTGCCATGGTGAACTCCTGTGCGGTTAATAAAACACGCGATGCTATTAATGTAAGTAACGGTGAAGCGCCTATTAAGCTCAGCGGGCTTTTTAAACTCAGCGATTTTTTAAACCCGGTGTTCTTTGCCTGCTGTAATTAGAAAGCGACCTGAATTGCGCGGGACTTAAATGCGCGCATAAAAAAACCGCTGCGAACAGCGGTTTTTGCAGTGCATTGGGGCGATTAACCCAACAGTGACATCACCATGCCTGGCATTTGGCCAGCTTGTTTCAGCATGGAAATACCGGATTGCATCAACATGGAGTTCTTGCTCATGTTGGCGCTTTCTTTAGCGAAGTCGGCATCCATGATGCGACCTTTGGACATGTCGGTATTGTCTTTCATGTTCGCCAGGTTGTTCGCGGTGTGGTTTAAGCGGTTGATGGTTGCACCGAATTCGGCGCGCACAGCACCTACATCATTTAACGCGGTTTCCAAGGCGGTGATGGCTGCGCCAGAGAGTGCAGCGGTGCTCAAGTCCAGCGCGGGAACATCGGTGTTTAGCGCGGTATCCAGATCGCCGATTTCAGTGCTGATATCAAACGATAAAGTTTCTGCCGCACTCGCACCAATTTGGAAATTAACGGCGGCGCCAAACTTGGTAGTAAATAAATTCTCGCCCGCGAATTTGGTGTTGTTGAAAATGTTGGTGATTTCAGCCGAGAGCTCATCGAACTCGGTTTGCAGGGACGTGCGGTCAGCCGCCGAATTGGTATCGTTCGCTGCTTGCGTGGCGAGGTCTTTCATCCGCTGCAAAATATCGGTGGTTTCATTGAACGCACCTTCGGCGGTTTGCAGCAGGGAGATTGAATCGCCCGTGTTGCGGATCGCGACTTCCATACCGCGCGATTGCGCATTCAAACGCGTTGCGATTTGCAAACCGGCCGCATCATCTGCCGCAGAATTGATACGCAAACCTGTGCCCAAGCGCTGCTGGTTGGTGCTCAGGGTATTGTTGGTTTTATTCAGGTTGGTTTGGGTAACCAACGATGAATAGTTAGTGTGGATTGACAGTGCCATGGGTCTCTTCCTGTGTTGTTAATGAAAAGGTCTGTTAATTGACAGGGTGAAAACATCTAAAGCTGGCGGCATTTGCCTGCTACTGAGGTAAAGCGACACTGAAGCCAAAGCCCTTAAATAAAAATTGCTTAAATAAAAAATCGCTACAAACGGCTTGGATAAAACCTACAGGGAGACAATAAAAAAACCCGCTAAAAAGCGGGCTTTCGTCGAGCTATCAATCAATTAACCGGAATCAGTTAGCCGGAATTTATTAACCAAGAAGCGACATCACCATACCTGGCATTTGACCCGCTTGTTTCAACATGGAAATGCCGGATTGCATCAGCATGGAGTTCTTGCTCATGTTGGCACTTTCTTTAGCGAAATCAGCATCCATGATGCGGCCTTTAGACATTTCAGTATTGTCTTTCATGTTCGCCAGGTTATTGGCGGTGTGGTTCAAACGGTTGATGTTCGCGCCCAAGGTTGCACGCAAAGTGCCCACGTTATTGAGCGCTGTTTCCAGGTTGCCGATGGTGGTGCCAGCATTAGCTGCGGTGTCGAGCAGGTTGGCTTTAATGGTAGTGATAGAGCCAGTCACCGCAGTCAGGCCTGCAGAGGCATTAAGGCTCAGGGTTTCCGCAGCGCTAGCGCCGATCTGGAAAGACATAGCGGCGGTGAATTTACCACCTGCTGCAAACAACGCTTCGCCAGCGTATTTTGTGTTGGTGATGATATTGGTCAATTCATTGCCCAGCTCATCGTATTCCGCTTTCAGCGCGGTACGGTCGTTAACGCTGTTGGTATCGTTCGCTGCCTGGGTCGCCAAATCTTTCATACGCTGCATGATGTCGGTCATTTCGTTAAATGCACCTTCCGCCGTTTGCAGCAGGGAGATGGAATCGCCAGTGTTGCGGATTGCCACTTCCATACCGCGCGATTGGGCATTCAAACGGGTAGCGATTTGCAAACCAGCCGCATCGTCAGCCGCAGAATTAATGCGCAAGCCGGTGCCCAAACGCTGTTGGTTGGTGCCTAGGCTATTGTTGGTTTTGTTCAGGTTGGTTTGGGTAACCAAAGATGAGTAGTTGGTATGAATCGACAGAGCCATGATGCTAATCCTGTGTAGTGAAAAGAAAGCTGTGCAGTTAATTTCGAGGTCTGCAAGCACATTGGCCTGCTTAAATACCCAAGGCGACAGGGAAGGGGGAATACTTAAATCAGGATTTGTTTTCTTTGGGGGCAAGGGTGGGGGGAGGCAGTTCAACAGGGGTAGCCAAGCCTTTCAAGGGCGATATGGATGGCGTAGATTTATAGGGATCTAACTGATCATCAACTATTGAGGCCAGGGTATGAGTCAAGAATTGAAGAAGGCGTCAGGTCAATGTTTATGTGGGGCTATCACATATGAAATTGATGGTGAAATCTCGTCATTTCATATTTGTTATTGTTCCAGATGCAGGCACTCCACGGGGTCTGCCCATGCTTCGAATATTTTTACCCGTCCCGAAAATATTACGTGGCATTCGGGTAAGGGCTTAATACAGCGCTTCGAGTTGGCCTCGGCGAAAAGTTGGGCAAAGCAGTTTTGTAAAGTATGTGGTTCCGGAGTGCCATATATAAATCGCTCAGGAACATTTTTAGTTGTACCAGCAGGAAGCCTCAATGGCGATGTGCACATCACACCAGATGACAGAATTTTTTGTGAGGATAGGTGTTTTTGGGCCGAGCAAATCCGGAGCGGCCCGGAGTTTTCGGGTCCACCAGATAAGTTCTAGAGGTAACAACCCAATTTAAGAAACCGAAATTTTAAGGATCAAACAATAAATTTTGTGTGCGTAAGCTATTGCTGAGTTTATGATCCGCAATCGTTTCGAAGGTCAGTAATGCCCAAAGCAGACCTTTCGTTAGATACTCAATTACACTCTTTACAATGCGCAAAAGCGATAGCCAGCCAAAGCTAAACGCTTTAAAGTCACTGATCTGCAA
>DATIGS010000253.1:0-5867 GCA_035481425.1 Cellvibrio sp.
GTTCATCGTTTTTCTCCTTAACAAGAGGTATTGGAAAATCGCGACAGCGAGAAAATAATCGCGATACCGAATTTGGGGTTAGCTGACGATAGATAATTTTTTATTGTTATTCGTTGACGAGCACAAACAACTGACAAGCTCGTCGGTTGGTGAAGGTCAAATCCCCGCCCTGGGATCTACCAAAGCGGGTAGGTAACGAGTGGTAGCCGCGAAATTATTTCTTCAAACGCAGCAAACCAAGTTTGTAAGGAATGGTGTTGTAATTACCGTCAGGGCTAGGACCTGCTTCACCTTGATAAAGGAACTCTAAATTACATGGATCAACAGTCAAACGCTCGTCGTAACCTGAACGAATCAACTCACCATGGCTAATACCGTTAGCCCATTTACCAGTTGGCCACTCCACGTTGCGATTGCCTGCAAATGGGTTTGCATCGGTATCAGCAAGTGCTGTCCATGGGCCATCCAAACTCGTTGATGTCCAGGAGCGGAACATGCGTGGACCACTTGGCCATGCCTCAACCATCAATAGATATTTATTTTGGCCATCGAGTTTGTACACATTCGGTGCTTCAAATAAATATTGGTTGCCATTGCCGCGATGATCTTCCATCACAATCGAATAACCGGAGAAGTTGGGGAAATTGCCAATGGTGGTTTTAGACATGTAAAGCACACCGTCGTCGCGCGAGAAATATAAATAGCAGTGGGTGCTGTTACAAATCACCCAGAAATCCAACGCGCCGGATGGCTCGCCTTGCAGCAATTTCTTTTTCGCACTCCAATTAGGTCTGCTGATGTCATCTGTTGTTGAATAAGCACCTGCCCACTGGGTAATCAAATACCACTTATTATGTGGACGGAAGTAGAACACCTGTGGCGCAACACTATTGCCTACGGTAGTACCGTTCATGGAAATATGTGGCGCGGCCTGAGCGTTATTCCAATCTGTGAAGCTGGTGTACATGGATTTGTAAGCGGTATCGTAGTAGGTCGCGTACACATGGTAAGTGCCGTTGTATTTCACCACTGACGGATCTTTAATGGATTTCCAGTTTGCATTTTTCGGGCTAATCAACGGCCCGGTAGAAACCCATTGCAAAGGGGCTTTTAGTTCACAGGTTTGCGCGCTACTTGAACTCGAGGAGCTGGATGAACTCGATGTGCGCACCACTTCACCGGCGATGGTGAAATCATCGGCGTAGTAGCTGATGCTGGTATCTGTAGCTTCAATAATAAAATGCTGGAAAGCCGTTGATCCCGACTGGGTGTAATAGCCTTGTAGCCAGCGCCATTCAGTTGCACTCGCAGTGCCGGTGGCAACGCGTGTGTATTCGTTGTAAGTCGATGTGTCTGAATCTTCCTGGCGTTTTGCCGTCAACGTAATAACGCTATCCGGTGTGCCGGGTGCTAATTTTACCCATACACCCACATCATATTGGTTGCCGCTGGTGAGCGTGCCTACATTAAAAGTTAAACCATTCCAGGCAGCAGTACGGCCGGTAATTAATGCACTTGCTGAACCGCTGTGCTTATCGGCGGTAGAACGGGAAACAGTTCCTGCCGTTGTGCCCCAGTTGGTTAAATTAGTTTCCACTCCGCCGTTTTGTGCAAAATTATTTGCCGGTGTTGAGTAGCTACTGGATGAAGAACTGCTTGAGCGAGGTACCGAGCTGGACGCTACACTGGAACGCGGCGCTGAGCTGGGTGCAGCACTTGAACGTGGGGCAGAACTTGTCGAAGAAACGGGAGTACTGCCACACACACTGCCATTAATGGTAGGACGTTCAGCATTGCCACCATTTTTTTCGGCCTGAAAGCCAAATGAAATCGATTGGCCCACTGCAATATTGCCGTTCCATGACATATTGGTAGCACTGTAAGGATTGGCGCCGGAAAAATTGGCGTTCCAGCCGCTGCTCATGCGGTTGTTGGCGAATTGCCAATTCACACTCCAGTTTGAAATAGGTGCAGCTGTATCATTTTTTATGGTGATGCTCGCAACGTAGCCGCTGCTCCATTCATTGTCGATATTAAAAGTACAGGCTGCCGATGCCGTATTCGCCAGTGCGAATAATGCAACACTTGCGCCCAAGCCAATCGCGCCGCAATTCTGTTTAATGAGTTGCGGCACCACATTGGCGGAGTTTTTTTGCTTATTCATGATGAATCTCCGGTAAATGGTTTTAGGTTTTTGTTATTGACCGAGTCTGTAGTGATGCGCATCCATCTCATGTGGATTGCACAGGCTAATGCCGATTAGCGTTCAATTGCCGATTTGTAATCCATTGCTGCCGCCCTGGCCGCACAAAAATCCTGTTGGAAAATGCAATGGAAATTTTTTAGGGAAAGCACCTCACCCGGCATACGGGTGAGGTGAAAAGCAATTTATTGATTGCCTAATTATTGATTAAGGTAATTGTTGATTAACCAGGTCATCGCAGGGCGGGGTGTGCCATTGTCCTGAATCAGTCCTGAGCCTTCGATCCAGGTTCTGCCATTCACATAACCCCAGATGGTGATGCCCTTAACGTGCGGATGGTTCCAGAACACCGGGAAGTGCGCCTGGAAATTCTGCAGTTGGACTTGATCGTTGGTATCGCCTATATCGTATTCAGAAATGTAAATCGGCTTGCCCACTTGATTCCAAATATTGTCGATTGCAGTTTTAACCTGCGCAGCGGTTAATCCCTTCAATTCATGCGCTTGCAGGCCAACGGCATCGATGTAATTGCCTTGGGCTTTGGCGAGCGCGATAAATTCATTGTGCTGCCAACGAATATTGTTGTAGTCGTTAAGAATCAAAATGGAATTGGGGCAGTATTGGCGAGCCAATTGGAATACACGTTGAATCCAATTGTTGCCGAATGCTTTTTGCGCGTAACCGGCTGGTTGGTGACCCTCTACTGCTTCGTTAACTACATCGATCATTGCAGTGTCGGGATAACGGGTGCAGTAATCGCGAATCCACTCTTCAATTTCTGCTGCGGTTTCTGATGCGCTCAGGTTGTTAATCCATGAAGGCGATTGCGCGCCCCACACAAAGGTATGTGCTTTTACCGGGATATTATTTGCACGGGCATATGCATAGATACGATCTACCGGTGCCCAGTTATAAACATCGCGCGTGCCTTCCACTGAGCCCCACTTGCCTTCATTCTCCGGCGTAATTTGGTTCCAGTAGCGAGTGAAGTCGGATCGCACATTGCCTGAGGTGGTGATGTTGCCAATGAATTTTTTCGTCGCTGGTGCACTGCTCGAACTTTGTGAGCTGCTGCTCGACACCGGAATTACCTGGCCGCCAATTGCAAAGTCATCGGCGTAGTAGCTGATGGTGGTATCGGTTGCTTCGATAATAAAATGTTGGAACGCAGTTCCCGATTGCGTGTAATAACCTTCCAGCAAACGCCATTCATTTGCCGAGGCAGTGACCGTGGCAACGCGAGTGTATTCGTTGTAAGTCGATGTATCAGAATCGTCCTGGCGTTTCGCCGTCAGGGTGATAACACTGTCCGGTGTTCCCGGAGCCAACTTCACCCAGGTGTTCACTTCGTATTGGTTGCCGCTGGTGAGAGTGCCCACATTAAATGTCAAACCATTCCATGCGGCGGTGCGGCCGGTAATCAACGCGCTGGCTGAGCCGCTGCGTTTATCCGCGGTTGAACGGGCGACGGTGCCCGCAGTAGTTCCCCAGTTAGTCAAACCGGATTCGACGCCACCATTTTGCGCAAAGTTATTGGCCGGCACAGAATTATTAACCGAAGACGCAACACTTGAACGCGAGCTGGAAACCGAGCTGCTTGAAGGTGCAGAGCTTGGTGCAACACTTGAACGGCTGGACGAGGTTGTTGCAATACTGGAGCGCGAAGAAGAACTTACTGTCGCACCACAGAGCGTTCCATTAATAACCGGGCGCTCAACTGTATTGCCATTGGTATTGCCCTGGAAACCAAACGATATGGATTGGCCGGCGGCAATGCTGCCATTCCAGCTCATGTTAGTGGCGGTGTAAGGATTGCTGCCGGAAAAATTCGCATTCCAGCCATTGGTGATACGGTTATTGGCATACTGCCAATTCACGCTCCAGTTATTAACCGCCGCGCCTGTATCATTTTTTACCGTAATACTTGCTACAAATCCGCTGCCCCACTGGTTATCGATATTGTAGGTACAGGCTGCAAATGCGTTGAATGAAAAAGCAGCCAGGCCGGTGCCAACGCCAAGCGTCAACATCTTGGCCAGCGCTTTGCTGGTATTTTTATTTGGAATCATTTTTGATCTCCGCTAGTAGGTGTTGCGGGCCCACTCTGCTGCAAAAACTCCCGGCTGGGAAAACGGCGCCTTCAACGATCCTGTTAAAAATGACCCTGTCATAAAAACGCCGCCGCAGCGGAACGAAGCCCGATTGGTTTTCCTTAGGTTTGAAATAATTGCTTCAAAATTATTGTTATCGCTTCGGCGTAGTCTCAGCCTGTCGTAAGCGGGAGTGAAAGTAGTGAAATAGCAGAGGGAACTTCTGCATTTTTGGAGAATTTTTTATCACACTGCAAAAAATCCTATGAATCCTGCAATTATTTGTCTTTTTTTATTGTTGCCTGGTGCAAGAGTGTGATGTCTATCAACTTAACTATTTCAGAAAATTTTTTATCCAATGGTGAAAAAAATATTTAGCACTCCAAAAGTATAAAAACAAAATGTGATTCACTTAGCCTTTTCCATAAAAGACGTTTTTATCACTAAAAAAATTTATCCGCTTTTTCTTGTTTCTTTTCCTTTATCAAAAAATAAAAATCCGCCATTTGGATGACCTGAGTTGTCTGCAGGGCATGGTGTTAAGTGGTTTTTGGGTCTGCATTCTAAATGAGAAACATTCTTGACAATGTTGCTGTAGCGGTTATATTGCGCAATCTTTAGCGCCAAATCCCTCACATTTTTATAGTGCTGTTTAGTCGGTTGAGGTCTGTTTTGAAGGTGCGCGTTTTGATCAATATCGCGCAACCTTTGATGCCACAGGCGCATTAAGCAGCGATGAAAAACTCACTGGCCGCATTACTGGTGCTTATGAAAACGACGATTCCTTTATCGATTTCTGGTACAAGGACCATTATTTTGTATCAACCGTTACAAATAAATATTTATCGAACCCGGTACTAACGGAGATGGTGATGCCAAAGCACAATATTTTCACCACAGCATTTGCAAAGGTGTATCCGCTCTATATCCAAAAAGCAGAGAGAAAAAATCGTACCAAGGAGGAGGTCGATCAAATTATTTGTTGGTTGACGGGATATGATCAGGCGGGATTGCAGAAGCAAGTTGAACAGGAAAATGATTTTGAAACTTTTTTTGCTCAGGCGCCGCAACTGAATCCAAATACTTCACTTATCAAAGGAGTTGTATGCATCTGCGCACGAGTTTGGATCAGCTCAGTGTGTGGAAAACAAAATATGTAAAAACCAATATGTCACCCTTTGATGCAAAACTAAAAACAACCATCAAAGAAGCTGCGATTATTGATAAAGAGGTTTGGGTTTTTGGAATTGATTCGACCAAAGCGCAAGATATTGTAGCTGCGATAGAAATTGCCACCCGTTGGTACAAGGTCGGTGCCGATAAGATTTTGAGCGATGTGTATGTAAAAAACCTGAATGCGGAACTTTGCGTCGGAGCTTCAAAACCAATCTGCATTTGGCGAAGCTGTCGCCGAGATAAAATGGAGAAATCCGCAGTTATAAATGAGTTTATTTGCTACCCCAAAACAAAAAGCCCCGTTACTTGCGTAACGGGGCTTTGCTTGTTTGGTGCCCAGAAGAGGACTTGAACCTCCACGACTTGCGTCACCAACACCTGAAGCTGGCGTGTCTACC
>DATIGS010000254.1:0-2971 GCA_035481425.1 Cellvibrio sp.
CTTGACCGCCGATATAGCGCGTCGAGGCAGAAATATTTCTGCTTAAAATCAGGTTTTGGGACCTGAATGCTCAAAAGTGAGAAAGATTCGTTCTTATTAATTATTTGGAGATACAACTATCAAACGAGATAACGCTCCCGCGGCCAAAGGCAATTCTAAGAAAGCGCGGATCAACGATCAGATCGAAGCCAAACAGGTTCGTTTAATCAATGCCGAAGGTGAACAGGTAGGTATTGTTCCCCTGAGTGAAGCACTGGCCCAGGCTCAGGCGGCAACGCTGGATTTGGTGGAGATCGTTGCTGATAGCGATCCAATAGTCTGCAAGATTATGGATTACGGCAAGCATCTGTTTGAGATCAAGAAAACCAAAGCTGCTGCTAAAAAGAAACAAAAGCAGCAGCTGGTGAAGGAAATGAAGTTTCGCCCAGGGACGGAGGAAGCAGATTATCAGGTCAAATTAAAGGCGCTGATACGCTTTCTGGAGCATGGGGATAAGGCCAAGGTAACCTTAAAGTTCCGCGGCCGCGAGCTCGCCCACCAAGAGTTGGGGATGGAAATGATGCAACGCATCGAGACCGACCTGGCTGAGATGGGAACCGTTGAGCAGGCTGCCAAGATGGAGGGTAAGCAGCTCACTATGGTCATCGCCCCCAAAAAGAGAAAATAGTCGGGCTTTTAGCTGCCTTGATTATTAATACTATTTACTTAAATGTGTGGAGTTTCATCACATGGCAACCAAAGCTAAAGTACACAGTGGCGCGTCAAAGCGCTTCAAAAAGACTGGCGCGGGCTTCAAGTTCAAGCACGCTAACAAAAGCCACATCCTGACCAAAATGACCACCAAGCGTAAGCGCCAACTGCGCGGCACCAGCATCGTTGATGCAGCCGATGTACCACGCGTAAAACGTTTGTTCCGTGCTAATTAATCAGCGCTAATTGCGAATTTTGAGAGGATAGAGATATGGCCCGTGTTAAGCGTGGTGTAGAGGCGCGTCGTCGTCACAAGAAAGTATTAAAAGCTGCTAAAGGTTACTACGGTGCACGTTCGCGTACATTCCGTGTTGCCAAGCAAGCGGTTATCAAAGCTGGTCAATATGCTTACCGCGACCGTCGCGTTAAAAAGCGTAATTTCCGTGCTCTGTGGATTACTCGTATCAATGCCCAATCCCGCGCTGAAGGCCTGTCCTACAGCCAGTTGATTGCTGGCTTGAAAAAGGCGAGCATCGTTCTCGACCGTCGTGTACTGGCTGACTTGGCTGTATATGACAAAGCAGCTTTTGCTGCTGTTGTTGCGAAGGCTAAATCAGCTCTGGCTGCTTAATCGTCCAACAACCTAGAGCCCGCAAGGGCTTTTGTGAACGCGATGAAAGGGGAGGAGCTTTGGTTCCTCCCTTTTTTTATGGCTGCATTATTCGATAGTTAACGATTCGTACTGGACAAGCAGATGGAAAATCTCGCTGCGCTTACGCAAGAAGCGCTCAAACTCGTTGCCGATGCCCAAGATCTGACTGCGCTGGATGCAGTGCGGGTAAATTATTTAGGCAAAAACGGCAGTATTACCGCGTTGATGAAAACGTTGGGTAAATTATCGGCAGAGGAGCGTCCCGCTGCCGGTGCCGAAATCAATAAAGCCAAAGACGCCGTGCAAGACGCGCTTAATGTGCGCAAAGAATTATTAGAGCAAGCAGCGATCAATGCCAAGCTTGCGAGTGAAGTGGTTGATGTAACCTTGCCAGGCCGTGGCCAACACACGGGTGGTTTGCATCCGGTTACGCGTACCTTGCAGCGCATCGAAGAAATTTTTGCCGCCGTGGGTTACAGCGTTGAGGTCGGCCCGGAGATTGAGGACGACTACCACAACTTTGAGGCGCTCAATATTCCCTCTCATCACCCCGCGCGGGCGATGCACGATACCTTTTACGTGGATGATACCCACGTGTTGCGCACCCATACCTCACCGGTACAAGTGCGAACCATGGAAAACAAAAAGCCGCCGATTCGCGTGATCTGCCCTGGTCGTGTTTATCGCTGCGATTCAGATGTTACCCACTCACCGATGTTCCATCAGGTTGAAGGCTTGGTGGTTGATAAAAATATCAGTTTTGCCGATTTGAAAGGCACCATGGATCAATTCCTCAAAGCCTTCTTCGAAGCCGATGTTCCGGTGCGTTTCCGCCCATCGTATTTCCCGTTTACTGAGCCATCGGCCGAGATGGATATCCAGTGCACCCAATGTCGCGGCAAAGGCTGCCGTATGTGTAAGAACACTGGTTGGTTGGAAGTCGGCGGTTGCGGCATGGTGCATCCGGAAGTGTTCAAGTCCAGCGGTGTTGATCCGGAAACTTATACCGGTTTTGCCTTTGGTATGGGCGTAGAGCGCCTCGCGATGTTGCGTTATGGCGTTAATGATTTGCGCCTGTTTTTTGAAAACGATTTGCGATTCTTAAAACAATTTTAAAGTTAAATTTGATCGTAGCCCGCCATGCAGCGAAGCGAAATGCGGGATAAAAGTTTAAGTAGATCCAGTCCCGTATTGCGTTGCACTCCATACGGGCTACAGAGACAAGAATATGAAAATCAGTGAATCCTGGTTGCGTGAATGGGTAAATCCGGCAATTGACACCGACGAATTGGTTGCTCAATTAACGATGGCCGGTTTGGAAGTGGACGCTGTTGAACCTGTCGCTGGCGATTTCACCGGCGTAATTGTGGGTGAGATTATCGGCTGTGAACAACATCCTGACGCCGACAAATTGCGTGTATGCCAAGTGGCTGGCCTTCCTGATGGCCCTGCTCAGGTTGTATGTGGTGCGGCTAATGCGCGAATCGGCATCAAGATCCCCTTTGCCACTATAGGTGCGCAATTACCCGGTGACTTCCACATCAAAAAAGCCAAGCTGCGCGGTGTTGAATCCTTCGGCATGCTGTGCGGCCAAACCGAATTGAAAGCCGGGGATGACGATACCGGTTT
>DATIGS010000255.1:0-28514 GCA_035481425.1 Cellvibrio sp.
TTGGGTTTGGGATTGAGCGGGGCAAAACGTCTCGCCGATGAATTTGAAATAGACACTGCGCCGGGCGAAGGTACGACTGTCACTATTATTAAGTGGAAACAATTTTGAGTAGCTTTGGAACCCAGTTGGTGTTTGACCTGCAAGATATTAGTAGTGTGGCTGTGGCGCGTCGCGCTGGTGCGGTGCTTGCGCGAGAATTACATTTTGATGAAACGCGAGCGGGCCAGTTAGCGCTGGTGATCACGGAAGCTGCCACCAATATCATCAAGCATGCTGATCATGGCCAAATATTATTGCGCGCACTTTATGAAGGTGATCAGGCCGGAATTGAAGTTCTGGCGCTCGATAAAGGCCCTGGTTTTGAAAATATGGATTGGCACGCGGAAGATGGCAATTCAACGGCAGGAACTTATGGAATAGGGTTGGGCTCGCTGCGCCGTTTGAGCCAGGAATTTGATATTTATTCAGATGCGGGCAAAGGCACAGCGCTCTGGATGATGCTTTGGGCAAGCGGTGAAAAACCCAAGCCTGGCCTTTGGCAAGTGGGCGCGGTTTGCGTGCCGCTGAAAGGCGAAGACGTCAGTGGCGATAATTGGGCGATGGCCGCACACCAAAAAAAATTAACACTCATTGTTGCCGATGGCCTTGGTCACGGACCTGAAGCTGCCAAAGCGGCAGACGCGGCAATTGCATTGAAAGATGAAAGCGCCGCTCAAACTCCCTCGGTTATTTTGCAGCGCGCGCACCAGGCGTTACAGGGAACGCGCGGCGCCGCAGTTGCAGTCGGACAAATTAACCGCGATCTGGGCACGCTCACCTTCGCCGGTATCGGCAATATCGCCGTGTGTATTCTCTACCGCGAGGGCACTCGCCACCTGGTATCGCATAACGGCATTGTCGGTAGCAATTTGCGCAAGCTGCAGGAATTTTCTGAAAACTGGGAGCGCGATGCTTTATTGGTCGCGCATTCGGATGGCATTAATACACGCTGGGATCTGGATTTGTATCCCGGATTAGCGCATTGCCATCCGGCATTAATTGCAGCAGTTATTTATCGCGATTTTACCCGTGGCCGGGATGATGCGACTGTCGTGGTCGTACGTGAACAATAATCGGCGGAATTGCACATGACTATCCGGATTCTCACTGCACTTGTTCATAGTGAAACTGATGTGGTTGCAGTGCGCCAGCGCGCAAAACAAATTGCGCATCTGTGCGGTTTTGGGAAGCAAGACCAGGTGCGGATCGCAACCTCGGTATCCGAACTGGCCCGCAATGTCATCAATTATGCGGGCGGTGGAAAAATTTATTTCAGCGTTGAGGGCGATACCGCACCGCAAATTTTAACGGTGGTTATCGACGATAAGGGCCCGGGTATTCCAAACCTGGAGCAAATTCTCGCCGGCAATTATGTATCCCCAACCGGGATGGGCATGGGCATTATCGGCGCGCGCCGTTTGGCGGATCGCTTTGATGTTAAAACCGGAGCGACTGGCACGCAGATTACGATCAAGAAAATTTTTCCGCGTTTGGCGCCGGTCATTACGGCAGTATCCAGTGCAAAAGTATTTGCAAAACTTACAGCGATGCCGGCAGATATCACCGTGACTGAAGTGATCCAGCAAAACCAGGAGTTGCTTTCTGCATTCGCCGAATTAAAAGCGCGGCAAGATGATTTGACCTTGCTCACGCGCGAACTGGAAGATACCAACCGCGGTATGGTGGCACTCTACGCCGAGCTGGACGAAAAAGCGGGGCATTTGCGCCGCGCCGATCAAATGAAATCGCGCTTTTTATCGAACATGAGCCACGAATTTCGCACGCCGCTCAGCTCCATTCGCGCGCTGGCTAAATTGTTGCTGGAGCGTGTGGACGGCGAGCTGAGCGTCGAGCAGGAAAAACAAGTGACGTTTATCTTGCAAGCGGCAAGCGGCTTGAACGAATTGGTTAACGATTTGTTAGATATCGCCAAAATCGAGGCGGGCAAAGTGGATGTGCGGCCGGTGCCGTTTGAAGTCGGCGATTTATTTGGCGCATTGCGCGGTATGTTGCGCCCGCTGCTGATATCGGAATCGCTGACACTGACATTTATTTCACCCGAAACACCGCTGGCGTTGTTCACCGACGAAGCAAAAGTGTCGCAAATCCTCCGCAATTTTATTTCCAACGCGCTGAAATTCACTGAAGAAGGTGAGATCACTGTTAGCGCCTCAGTCATTCCGGAAAAAAACCAGGTGACATTTACAGTGGCGGATACCGGCATTGGTATTCGCGCCGAAGATTTACAAGTCGTCTTTGAAGAGTTCAGCCAGGTTGAAAGCCCGCAGCAGCGCAAAGTGAAGGGTACGGGCTTGGGATTGCCGTTGTGTCGGAATTTGGCGCGCCTGTTGCACGGTGATGTAGCAGTTACCAGTATTCCCGGTGTGGGTTCTACATTTTCAGTGACGCTGCCCATGACCATTGGCGAGTCTGGAGCCGGTGCAAAAGAGTCCGTGCCGGTACAGATTAAAAATGATGACAAGCGCATCCCTGTGTTGATTGTGGAAGACAACCTGGCGATCCAGGTGCAGTACGAAAAATTTTTGCTCAATACCGAATTTCGTCCGGTACCCGCGCGCAATTTGCGCGAAGCCGTCGAGCGTTGGGCACAGGATCGGCCAGCTGCCGTCATCCTCGACATTATGTTGTACGGGGAAGACAGCTGGTTGTGGTTAACGGAGTTAAAAAATGATCCGGCGCGCAGTGATGTGCCAGTGATTATCGTTACCGAGGTAGAAGACAAACGCAAAGGCCTATCGCTCGGTGCCGATGCATATTACGTAAAACCCCTGTTCAAACAGCAGCTGTTATCGACTTTGCGAACTTTGGTTGGGCAACCTCAACCTGCGCTCGGACACGAACAGCAGCAGTCTGTCTTGTAACCGGTGGGCTGCGATTGACGGCCGTCCAGGAAGAATAAGCAATGAAATACGGTCAGTGCAGCCAATGGATGAATTTAGAGGAGTGAGAAATGCCATTACGATTATTTAAAGATGCGCTTGTGCTAAATGTTGATGACAGCGAGGGAGCCCGCTACGCCAAGTCGCGCATTCTGACTCACGCTGGATTACGGGTAATTGAAGCTTCCAATGGTGAGGATGCTATCGCGCGTGCGCACGCTGAAATGCCGGATCTTATTCTGTTGGATGTGAAACTGCCGGACATTAATGGCATGGAAGTTTGTCGGCGCCTGAAAGAAAACCCCGCTACCAAAGCGATTTTGATTTTGCAAACCTCGGCATCGTTTATCGACCCTTCTGACAAAGTGCGCGCCCTGGATGGTGGTGCAGATAATTACCTGGTTGAACCCATCGAGCCGGATGAGTTGATCGCCAATGTAAAAGCGCTGTTGCGCCTCGGTCGCGTGGAGCGCGAATTGCGCGAAATGGATCGCCGTAAAGATGAATTTCTTGCAACCCTCGCCCATGAATTGCGCAACCCGCTCGGGCCGATTCGCACCTCGGTGGAGCTGCTGCGCAAGCTTGATCCGAATGCCTCTACTGCGCAGGAAAATGCGCGCAATACTATCGAGCGCCACACTGATCATTTGGTGCGGCTGGTCGATGATCTGCTTGATGTTGCACGTATTTCGCAGGGCAAAATTTTCCTTCGCCGTGAGGCCGTGAATTTGCGTACCGCTATCGATAATGCGGTGGAAACCTCCGTCCATGCAATTACTGACAATGGCCACAGTCTCGAAGTGGTTTACCCGGATGAGCTGATCGAGATCTGTGGTGACCAGGTGCGGCTGTCGCAAATAGTGGCGAATTTATTGCTCAACGCCGCCAAGTTTACCGAGCCGGGCGGGAAGCTCGGGTTGTATGTCGACTTGCAAGAGGAGAATGTGCGCATCCGCATTACCGATAATGGTATAGGGATCGATGTAGAGGCTATCAACACCATTTTTAATTTGTTTTCCCAGCACGGTCATCTGAGTAATCGGGTGCAGGATGGTTTGGGGATAGGTTTGTCGCTGGTGAAAAACCTGGTGAACCTGCACGGCGGTACTGTGACCGCGATGAGTGAGGGAGTGGGCAAGGGCAGTACCTTCGAAATCATCTTGCCAGTAATGACAAAGCAACAGGGTGATAACCAATGCAGCGTTGCGGAACAAGCGGCGAGTGTCGCGGGTACAAAGAAGGTCATGATTGTGGATGACAACACGGATGCGGCCGATACCCTTGTCCAATTACTGACCATTACAGGTCACACGGCCCTGGCTGCTTATACCGGGCAGGAGGCGATTGATGCAGCGGCTCGCTTCAAGCCGGATATTATTTTCCTCGACATAGGTTTGCCGGATTTCAGCGGTTACGAGGTGGCCTCGCAACTGCGCGCTGCACCTGATGGTGGCAAATTCACCCTGATTGCATTGACGGGGTATGGTCAGGAGCAGGACCGCAACAATGCTTTCGCTTCCGGATTTAATGATCATTTCGCCAAACCGGTCGACTTTGCCAAGCTGCGCAAGCTGGGACTGCATGTATAGCCCCAAAAGTTAGCAGTCCTGCGATTTGTCCCATCTATCTATTTATCCCGCCAAGGCTTTTCCAATCCTGTATTGCATCGCCTGTTGCAAATCCGTACAATTCCGCACCCCAAACCGGCCGGGGGTATTGATTACCTTTGTTCTTTGAACGGGTATTCTGAAAACCGGCTACTCCTTGTCTCACCTCGAACGGGGGAGACTTTAACCCGTAAGGAGCTATAAATGCGTCATTACGAAATCGTGTTCCTGGTTCATCCGGACCAAAGCGAACAAGTTCCAGCAATGGTTGAGCGTTACACCTCAGCTATCAAAAACGATGGTGGCCAGGTTCACCGTCTGGAAGACTGGGGCCGTCGCCAACTGGCTTACTCCATCAACAAAATCCACAAAGCTCACTACATTCTGATGAACGTAGAGTGCTCTGATGCTGTATTGGAAGAGCTGACCACCAACTTCCGTTACAACGATGCCGTTTTGCGCAGCATGGTTCTGCGTGAAGATGCTGCTATCACTGAAGAATCATTCATCATGAAGGCCGAGAAAGAAGGCCGTGAGCGCAAGGCACGTCCGCCACGCGCTGAACGTCGTGATGACGCAGAAGACCTGTCTGACGAAGACGGCGTTGATGCAGATGATTTCGAAGAAGAGCAGGAGGTATAAGTCATGGCACGTTTTTTCCGTCGTCGTAAATTCTGCCGTTTTACCGCTGAAGGCACCAAGCGCATCGATTATAAAGATGTTGAAACCCTGAAAGCCTACATCACCGAAACTGGCAAAATCGTTCCAAGCCGTATCACTGGTACCAAAGCAAAATACCAACGTCAGTTGGCTACTGCTATCAAGCGTGCCCGTTACCTGGCTTTGATTCCATACACTGACAGCCACGAGTAAGGGGTAATAGAGATGGAAGTTATTCTGCTCGATAAAGTAGGTAAATTAGGCGCTATCGGTGACAAAGTTAGCGTTAAATCTGGCTACGGCCGTAACTACCTGTTGCCACAAGGCAAGGCTGTTGCTGCTACTGCAAAAAACATCGCTGACTTCGAAGCGCGTCGCGCTGAGTTGGAAGCGGCTGCTGCTGGCAAGATTGCCGAAGCTACTGCACGTGCTGAGAAGCTGGCTGCGTTGGAAGTAACTATCGCTGCTAAAGCAGGTGACGAAGGCCGTCTGTTCGGTTCTATCGGTACCCGCGACATCGCTGAAGCAATCACTGCTGCTGGCGTTGAAGTTGCCAAGTCAGAAGTTCGCTTGCCACAAGGTGTGCTGCGTGAAATCGGTCAATACGAGATCGATATCCAGTTGCACTCTGAAGTTACCCAAGCGGTTAAATTGGCGGTTGTTGCTGAGTAATCTCCTGGCAGCAAGCGCTTTGCGCGTCAGCGTTTGCTGACAAGCAAACCGAAATCGGGCACTATCGACACCCCTTCCGGGGTTTAGATGTGCCCGATTTTTTTTGCACAAAATTTGATAAATGACGTTGATAACAACGTTGATAAACAATTACGCAAGTGTTTTAAAAGACTATGCCTGAATCCAGTTTCGATGCCGCCAGTTTCGAGGATCGCCTCGCCAACGAGTTATCCGGCCACAATGCCTTGCCTCACTCGGTAGAAGCCGAGCAATCGGTGTTGGGCGGATTAATGCTCGACAATAATCGTCTGGATGCAGTGCTGGAAGTTGTTACCGAAACCGACTTTTTCCGTGAAGATCACAAGCTGATCTTCCGCATGATGCTCGAACTGCAAGAAGCAGGTCAGCCGCTCGATGTCATCACCCTCTCTGAAGAATTGCACAAGCACGATGAGCTGGAGCGCGTCGGCGGGTTGGGCTATCTGGTCGAAATGGCCAATAACACCCCGAGTGCTGCCAACATCGCCGCCTATGCCAAGATCGTGCGTGAGCGTTCGACCTTGCGCCAGCTGATTGCCGCCGCACAGGACATCAGCAAATCCAGTATGAATCCTGCCGGCCTGGATTCGGATGACCTGCTGCAACTGGCGGAAAAGCGCGTCGCCGAAATCGCTGAAGATCGGCCGAAAGAAGGTGGTTTGGTCGGTGTTAACGATCTCCTTAAACAAACGGTGCAGCGCATCGACGAACTTTTTCGTTCGGGCAGTGATATCACCGGCGTGCCTTCGGGAATTACCGATTTGGACCAGCGCACCTCTGGTTGGCAACCGGGAGAACTTATAATCCTTGCTGCGCGTCCTTCCATGGGTAAAACCGCACTGGCGCTCAACTTTGTCGAAGGCGCATTGTTTAACCAAACGAAACCGGTGGTGATCTTCAGTATGGAGATGCCATCGACCTCATTGGTACAGCGGATGATGTCCTCCATCGGCCGTATCGATCAGGGCAAAATGCGTAACGGTAAACTTACCGAAGAGGATTGGCCAAAGCTCTCATCGGCGGTCGCCAAACTCAAAGATAAGTTGTTGTTTATCGATGACACCGGCGGTTTGAATCCGCAGGAAATGCGCGCCCGTATCCGTCGCATCGCCCGTGAACACGGCAATCCCGGCATGATCATGGTCGACTACCTGCAGTTGATGACAGTCGCGGGCAGCGGCGAAGGCCGTACCCAGGAAATCTCGGAAATTTCGCGCTCGCTTAAAGGTATGGCCAAAGAATTCGAATGCCCGATGATCGCGCTCTCGCAGCTCAACCGCGGTGTGGAACAGCGTCCCAACAAGCGCCCCATGAACTCGGATTTACGTGAATCGGGCGCCATCGAGCAAGACGCCGACGTTATTCTCTTTATCTACCGCGACGAATATTACAACGAAGATAGCCCTGATAAGGGCATGGCCGAATTGATCATCGGCAAGCAACGTAACGGCGAAATCGGCACCTGTCGCGCCGCCTTCGTCGGTAAATACACGCGCTTCGATAACCTCGCTCCGGAATATTTACAGCAAGGTGGTTATGACTAATAGCCAGGCCAAACTCCTCGATAAGCTCTGCGCCGATATAGCTCCCGGAAAACTGGAGTGGATTGGTCTGCGCAGTGAGCGACGCGGCGAAGTGTTGGTGGTCGATGAGGCTGAAGCCATTGTTGACCAAGGTTTGGTGGGGGATCACCGGATGAAAAAAACACCCGGTTCCGCGCGTCAAATTACGTTGATCAGCCGCGAATATATCCAGCAGATTTGCCAGCATACCGGCCATCAGTCGATCGATCCGCGCTTGTTGCGCCGCAATCTGGTTATCTCGGGAATGAACATGAATTTGCTTCGCTACCAGCGCTTGCAAATCGGCGAGGTGATTATCGAGACCAATGCGCTCTGTCATCCGTGTTCGCGGATGGATGAAAATCTGGGCAAAAGCGGGGCTGCTGCGATGTTTGGCTACGGCGGTTTGTGTGCCAGGATTATTCAGGGTGGGCATTTGGCTGTTGGCGACGCGGTTATCCGGCTACCGCTGCTTGAATCCTGACGTCGCTTGGCTGCTGGTTTTCCAGTCCCTATTTTTGGTTATTTATTGATCGTAAAATGTACTTCTCAATCCCGACCATGTATTATCGCGCGCCCGAGCTGCCTATAGCTTTGCGGAATGGTTTTGGTGTGGTTTGAGGATTAGCGATGCAGGTTTTTCATCATATCAGTTCATTGCGCGCAGCCTTGGCTGCCGAGCGCAAAGCCGGTAAACGTATTGGTTTTGTCCCCACAATGGGCAATCTGCACAATGCGCACCTTGAATTGGTAAAGATCGCGCAAAAGAGCTGCGATATTGTTGTTACCAGTATCTTCGTCAATCCGCTGCAATTCGGTCTAAACGAAGATTGGGACAAGTACCCGCGTACGCTAGCGGCGGATTCAGCCAAGCTGGAATCGGTGGGTTGTAATTACCTCTTTTGCCCCGATGAAAAAGAAATTTATCCCAATGGCATGGCCGAACAGACCCGTGTGATTGTGCCAACCATGACCGATGTTCTCTGCGGCGCCAGCCGTCCCGGGCATTTTGAAGGCGTGACAACCGTAGTCACCAAGCTGTTTAATATTGTGCAGCCGGATGAAGCGGTGTTCGGAATCAAGGATTTCCAGCAGTTGGCGGTGATCCGCCGCATGGTGGAAGACCTGTGTATCCCGGTTAAAATCACCGCCGGTGAGATTTTCCGCGAAGCCGATGGTTTGGCAATGAGTTCGCGTAACGGCTTTATCACTCCGGATGAGCGCCCGAAAGTGGCGGTGCTCAACCGCAGTTTGAATGCGATTAAACAGGCGATAACTGATGGTCGCCGCGATTTTACGGTACTGGTGACCGAGGCGCGTACGCAGATTGAAGCGGCCGGGTTTCGGGTGGACTACATCAGTATTTGCAATAGCCGCACTCTGGAAATGGCGGCACACGATGATCGGGAGATCACTATACTCGGCGCCATGTATACGCAGGGCGCGCGGTTAATTGACAACGTTTCTGTAGTGCTGGGTTAGTTCTTTAGCGCACTGCACAAGTGATTCCCCGGAGGATTCCATGCTTTCACATATGCTTAAAGCCAAGTTACACATGGCCAAGGTTACCCAGGCCGAACTGTGGTACGACGGTTCCTGCGCAATTGACGCGGATTTGGTTGCACTTGCAGGTATGCGCGAGTTCGAACAAATCGATATTTACAACGTGAATAATGGTGAGCGTTTCCACACCTATATCATTCTGGCCGAGCCAGGTTCAGGCACCTTTTCCATGAACGGCGCTGCGGCGCGTAAGGTGGCAGTCGGCGACCGCGTGATCATTGCCACTTATGGTCACTTCACTGAAGCTGAACTTATTAATCACAAGCCAAAGCTGGTTTATCTCAACGAAGACAATACGGTGAATCGCACCACTAATACGATTCCGATGCAGGTTGCTTAACCGTTCGGTTGGAATTAGTTGTGAAAAAAAGGGTCGCAGATAGGCGGCCCTTTTTTATTGGGCGCATTAATCACAGTGGAGGAAATTGTCATGGCACATAGACCTTATGACGGTGAAAAGGTATTGAAACGTTACGACGTATTGCAACATCAGGATGACGAGCCGCCAAAAGAGCACACATTGCAAGAAAATGCCAAGGAGCGAGCCAAGCACCCTGAGCATTTGAATGCAGGTACCCAGTACGACTGGGAAGATGTGGATCGTTATCGCGAAGAATTGGAGCGACTTGATGAGAAAAACGCTCGCGCTGAAAAGTAGCGCGAGCCTCGATTATGTCCGAATCGTAAAGGGAGCGATTCAAAACAATCAGTTTTTTTGTGTTATTTGGACAACGTTGTCATTGAGCTTTGAATAATAATCCTGCTAAGCTTGGTCACAGTTTATCGTGAGGCCGGTGCACGTTACATGCACTGTCCAGCGCTTCCCCTTTCGATTAATAACAAGATAACGGCAGTGAGATAACACCATGTCAGAAGTACATTTGTATCCGGTTCCCGAAAGCTTTAAATCCAAGGCGGCAATCAATCTGGCGCGCTATAAGGAAATGTATGACCAGTCCATTAATGCGCCCGATATTTTCTGGGCGGAGCAGGCCAAAAACTTCCTGACGTGGCAGAAGCCCTGGTCGCAAGTCAGCAAGAGCGATCTAAAAAAAGGCGAAGTGGCTTGGTTTGTCGACGGTAAATTGAATGTCAGTGTTAACTGTATTGATCGCCATTTGCCTGCGCGTGCAAACCAGACTGCAATCATCTGGGAAGGAGACGATCCTTCTGATGACCAATTTATTACTTATCAGGAATTACACGACCAGGTTTGTCGCCTCGCCAACGCGCTGCGCGAACGCGGTGTGAAAAAGGGCGATCGTGTTTGCATCTATATGCCGATGATCCCCGAAGCGGCCTATGCAATGCTCGCTTGTACCCGAATCGGCGCGATTCACTCGATCGTATTCGGCGGTTTTTCGCCAGAAGCTTTGAAAGACCGTATTCAGGACGCCGCGTGCGAAGTGGTGATTACTTCCGATGAAGGCTTGCGCGGTGGCAAACGCGTGCCGCTCAAAAAGAATGCTGATATCGCGCTGGCGCAGTGCCCCGGCGTGCATACCTGTATCGTGGTCAAGCGGACCGGTGGCGATGTGGCATGGGACGAAAAACGCGATTTCTGGTACGAGGATCTGGTCGGGCGTCAGGCCAATCAATGTGAGCCGGAAATCATGGATGCCGAAGACCCGCTGTTTATCCTCTACACTTCTGGCTCGACCGGTAAACCCAAAGGTGTATTGCATACCACTGGTGGCTATTTGCTGCAGGCGGCGATGACTCACAAATACGTGTTTGATTATCAGGAAGGCGATGTGTATTGGTGTACCGCCGACGTAGGCTGGGTGACCGGCCACAGCTATATCGTTTACGGTCCGCTCACTAACGGCGCAACTACATTGATGTTTGAAGGTGTGCCGACTTATCCCGATGCCTCACGCTGCTGGCAGGTAATCGACAAGCACGGCGTTAACAGTTTCTATACCGCACCAACCGCAATCCGCGCATTGATGGGTGCCGGCGATGACTATGTCACTAAAACCTCCCGTGCGAGTTTGAAAATCCTCGGCAGCGTGGGCGAGCCAATCAATCCTGAAGCTTGGGAGTGGTACTACCGCGTGATTGGCGATAGCCGTTGCCCGATTATGGATACCTGGTGGCAAACCGAAACCGGTGCCCACATGTTGACTCCATTACCCGGCGCTATCGATCTGAAGCCGGGTTCAGCCACGGTGCCATTCTTTGGGGTCCAGCCGGTATTGCTCGATGCGGAGGGTAAAGAGGTCGTTGGTGCAGGCGAGGGCAACCTGTGCATTAAAGCTGCCTGGCCCAGCCAGATCCGCACCGTATACGGTGATCACCAGCGCTGTATCGACACTTATTACAGTACCTATCCCGGCTATTACTTCACTGGCGATGGCGCGCGTCGCGACGCTGATGGTTATTACTGGATTACTGGCCGCGTAGACGACGTACTCAACGTGTCCGGCCACCGCATGGGGACTGCCGAAGTAGAAAGCGCATTAGTGCTGCACGATAAAGTTGCCGAGGCGGCGGTGGTTGGCTATCCGCACGACATTAAAGGCCAAGGCATTTACGCCTATGTGACTTTGATGATTGGCGAGCAGCCGAGCGATGAACTGAAAAAAGAATTGCTGGCGTTGGTGGTGAAAGAGATTGGCGCGATTGCACGCCCCGATATCATCCAATGGGCACCGGGCCTGCCAAAAACCCGTTCAGGAAAAATCATGCGCCGCGTCCTGCGCAAGATCGCTGCGAATGAATTGGATTCCTTGGGCGATACCTCAACCCTTGCTGACCCAGCGGTAGTGAATGAACTGATTGCTAATCGCGCTAATAAATAGTCGTTGAAAGATATTCGTTGAGCAAAAACTCTTGGAAACAAAAAGGCCACCTCACAAGGGTGGCCTTTTTGTTTGGTGCGAAAGCGGCTATTTTTTCTCGGGAATTGGTGTCGGCATTCGTTTTGCGGGGGAATTTGTATTGGCGCAATCAACCTTGGTTGGCGTGTTATCTTCCAGCGTTTTCACCATTGTTTTCAAACGCATGATATTGCTGTAGAAATCCGAAATAATCAGTATGTTGGCGCTCTCCATAGTGGTTAAGTGGCCGAATTGAGGAACCAAAGGTCTTAGCGTTGCCAGCACACTTCCAGCACAAGTTTTTTCTAATTTTATAGAGTCAGTAACGTATTCATCATCAAAATAAGTTTTACCTGTTTCGACGGTTGGGATTGCAAGCCAGCGTGCGTCACGAGCCGGGACTATTTGAATATACCCGCTGGATTTGTAGGCAGTAAATTCATTAATTTTTAACTGGCTTAATAATTTCCCGTAATCGAGAGCTTGGTCTGAAAGATTAACGGGAATGGTAAGGTTGGCAAATTGTTGGCCAACAAGAATCGGTGTTTTCAAATCTTTTTCTGCGTGCTGAGCAAATTCAGCCAAGGTCATGGAATGGTTTGTATTTACTATCGCGTCGTTCGCGATTGTACTTGGCGTGCTGTCGGGTTGCGCTAGTGCAATCAGCGAAGTTGCGCCCAGGATCAGGCTGAATGCGATGGACTTTTTAACTGTCATAGTAGTGTATTCCTTAATCATTATTAGTCGATTTTTAAGCTCGCTGTGGTTTTCTAAAATTCCAAGACTATGGGAAATCCTTAGTGATTTCGAAGTGAGTTGACTTACATTAATTAACGTTATGCCATAGTCATTTCTATCGTGTTGGGAAATATAAGTGAGTACTTTTGCATCGCAGGCCATTTCCATATCAGTTTTCATTTTCTTATTGGCATACCAAACCAGGGGATTAAACCAATGCAGGATAGTCAACCAATAGGCTAGCCAGTTCCAGAGGATGTCGTGACGTTGGATGTGTACCAATTCGTGCAGCAATATATGATTCAATTGGTTTGCCGATAGCTGTTGTTCAATCCCGACGGGCAAAATAACGACAGGTTTGAATAATCCGAGTGTGAGCGGACTTTGAATCTGGGTCGAGTAGAGCAGGGGGATTTTGCGGGTGATGGCTAATTTATGTTTGCCGGCCTCGAAGATTTTTTCTTGCCGGATATCCGCCGGAATTGCATTGTTTTTGATTCGGCTAAAACGCAGCGCTTGTACTAATGTAATCAATGATAAACAACAGAATATTGCCAGCCAGATAAAACTTAGCAATGAATACATATCAATTGAATGATGAATGTCTGTAGCTAATGCTGCGGTTGAATTTTCACTCGAGAGTTGGCTCTCGGCAGAGAGAGCAAGAATTTCTTCCGGCGTATTGGTTGTTGTGGCGGACGGAATAAAAGTGGTTTCAGAAATTGGACCTAAGGCGGAAGAATTGGTGTCGATTGATATCTCCCAGCCAACAGGGCTGCTTAAACAAATATATACACACAACCACAAGCAGTGACGGGTGCTTGCAGGAAAATATTTTTTTAGTCCACGCTGCGCTATTAAAACTACCATAATTAATGGCACGCTTTTGATTGATGCAATAAGCAGCCATTCGGTGAAGATGTTCAGTCCCGTCGTTAGTGATTCCATTACTTTTCTTCCTGATTTGCGTCGCCTTGTGTTTTGTTATCTTGCAATAATGCGATTAGCGCTTTTTTTTCGTCATCACTCAGCTTTTGTTTGCGTGTGAAATGCGCAATCATCGGAGTGAGCGCACCATCAAACACTCGCTGCATAAATGACTGTGTGGCGGTGGATTCACAGTATTCACGGTCGTATAAAGGTTTGAAGTGTTGAATACCATCAATCACTTCGTACTCAATCGCCCCTTTTTTTTGCAAACGAATAAGCATTGTCCGCACGGTTTTTGGATGCCATTGCGGGGTGAACTCTGCGATCTGGTTTGCGGTAGCCGGGGCTTCATCCCACAGGATCTTCATCAAATCCCATTCGCTACTAGAAAGTTGCAAGTCGTCTGTATCCATAAGTTTGTTGCGCTGCATCTGATTGGTGAAAATTGGATTACACTTGTAATCCAAAAAAAGATTACAAGTGTAATCTTGGTTTTGCAAGTGTTTTGTGAAGCTGGGTCAATTTGATTACAATTCAGTTCCCGGTTATTTCAAGCCGTCGATCTACTCCTGCAAGGCGATGTCGTTATGTCCAAAAGCTCTGATTCCGATCTGTTTCTCCAATTGATGAAAGGTGTAAAGCCCATCAAGGTCGAAGAAAAAGTTGTCCTTGCGTCACCACATCAAGACAAAACCAGTCTGGAAAAACGGCGCAAAGCGGCAACGGCGGAGTTGGAAAAAGACAAAAACTTCCTCTCCGGTGAATACATAGAGCCGCTTGATCCACTCGCGGTAATCGAGTTCAAGCGCGATGGTGTTCAGCACGGCGTTTATCGCAGTTTACGGATGGGTAAATACCAGATTGATGCGCGTTTGGATTTGCACAATATGACCGTCGAGCAAGCGCGTACTGCCGTTTTTCAATTTATTAACGATTGCATGGCCAACGATATTCGCTGTGCGTTGATTACCCATGGCAAAGGTGAGGGGCGCGAACAGCCTGCGCAATTAAAAAGTTGCATTGCGCACTGGCTGCCCCAGCTGAATGACGTAATGGCTTTTCACTCTGCACAAAAGCGTCACGGCTGGGTCGGCGCAACCTATGTTTTGTTGCGCAAGAGTGAAAAGAAGAAACAAGAGACCTGGGAAATGCACAATCAATAATCGCAAAGTTGCAGGAGCATCGCTTTGCAACATTAATTGGCGAGGTGAATATGTATAAAAAACATTGGCTCGTATTTCTTTCGCTGCTAGGAATAACAACAACCGCGCTTGCGCAGCAAACATCCAAACAGTTTGTATTAAATAATACCGAGATTATTCCTCTTCATTCAAAATTTACCGGGCGAGACCATGAATTGGTTGTGGTCTACCCATCCACTTACCAAACTCATCCCGATAAAAAATATCCGGTGCTTTATTATCTCGATGCCTATTGGGATACACCGCTATTGGTGTCGACCTACGGCAATTTGCAGTACGACAATATGGTGCCCGAGTTTATTATGGTGGGGCTGTCCTATCCTGTATCGGCAGATTACGGTAAAGAAAGGCGCATTGATTACACCTTTACTGCCATTGATGAAAAATCCGGCAAAGCGAATTTGTTTCTGGATTTTATTACGCAAGAAGTTGCGCCATTAATCGAAACACAGTATCGCGGAGAAAAAGCCGATCGCGTGATTGCAGGCAATTCATTAGGTGGATTATTAACGCTAACCGCCGCCTATCAAAAACCGGGTTTTTTCGCGGGTTATATCGCACTAAGCCCGGCGGTCGAGTGGGATAAGCAGGCGCTGGTTAAGCTTGACCAGCGTTATGCTGAAAAACACAAAGCGCTATCGGGGCGGGTGTTTATGTCGTATGGGGAAACTGAGTATGCTCCGTTTCGCGATCCTATTATCCAATTCCAAAAGCAGCTTGCTGCGCGAAAATACCAAGGGTTGGAGTTGTTGAATTATGCAATGGAAGGGCTCGATCATACGGCAATAAAAGGTGATGGTTACGTGCGCGGATTAATTTGGGTTTGGAAGCCCAAAAAGCCAGTCGGTCCGAGCGGGCTTGAGCGTGATATGAAGGCAGTGAAATAACTAATTAGCTGAACTGTTCCTTGTAAACATTTTCATAGGGATGCGTGTAGAGGGATTTACATCACCTATGAACGCCAGCATCAATTCAAGATTTTTCTCCCGGTACGTCAGAAGCTTTTGATTCGAGATTATGTTGTTCATGATTCAAATGAATCTGCAGCTCCAGCGACGCCACACCCACATTGATCGATGAGGTTAAGGAAAGCGGTTGATCTGCCAGTGGGCGATTTTTTAATTCTTCCAATGCAATTTCAAGCACGCGATACATTTGCGCGGTCGATGCCCTGACCGCTTTCTCATTTAGGGAATCAACGCCGCTGCTTACCGAGTTGGTAACTGCACCTATCGCATCGCCAGTCATTACCAGTGCCTGGTTGCCCAAGTCTTTCATTTTATCCAGCATGATGTTCTCCTTCAGAATTAACGCTCTTCAATCTCATCCACGTCTACTTGCCCGCTCATACGACGAGTGAAGTGCGACCAGCACATGCCGACAGTGAGTAAAGCGGCTAATAGAATTTCGATTACCCACACCATGGCAGATACATCAGAGACACTTAAAAATCCCCAATAAATAAACAGCCATACAAGGCAACCTAAAAGAGCAGAAAAGGCGATGACGCCAATTATTCCAAGTGAATTCAGTGTGGCATTAATATAAACACCCCAGCCAATAAGTAAAATAATTCCAGCAATGACAATATAAGGGGTAATGTGATGCCAGCTGGTATAAACCCAATGAAAATAGGAGTAGGTGCTGGGGTTATAAGTGAGTAAAACCAGTAAGAGCGCGAATAAAAACCGAACCAGAATGCCACTAGCGCTGAGGTTCATAATTGATCTCCTTGAGTTTTTGATAAGGGTTTGCTGATAAATAAATTATTGGCTGAAATTTCTACGGTATTTTACAAAACCGATTTTTGCATCCGGGTCATAACCCATAGCGCTGTAAAAATCGCGAGCGTCGCGATTAACACTGCCGGTTTGCAACATAATTTTGGAGCATAAATGCTCAAGGCAAAATGCTTCGATGTAATCCATCATACTCTTGCCAATGCCCTCGCGCTTATAATCTGCGCTTACGACAAAGTTTTCCACCACAGCAAATGGTTGTGTATCAAACATTGCATCCTGACACAGACATATAAGCGCAGTTGCGAGTATGTCCTCACCATCATCGCATACGAGTAGGTGCGTATGCTCGCTTTCGGCAAGCGCCGCAATGCGCTCAGGTTTAACGACAGGTTCAGATAATGTAGTTAACTCACGATACAGATTGCCAATTGCCTCTGCATCTTCGGCGTATGCCCGACGAATAATGCGCATGAGAGTATACCTTTATTGAATTGTACTGAAGTGTTGTTCAACTTGCGCCAGTGTCCACTGTTGGTCGCTTTGTCTTTCTCTTTAGCTATAAAAATATTGGAGGTCGCATTAAAGCCGCTGTTTCTGTCCCAGGCAAGAAATAGTATTCGTTATCTTCAAGTGCGATCGGTTGTTGCAATACTGTATTAATATACAGTATATTGATTTGTCGCCTTTTCCGATATGACCAATATGAGCAGCAATATACTGGAAAAACTTCGCATTCTGTCGGATGCAGCAAAGTACGATGCGTCCTGTTCATCGAGCGGTAGCAAGCGCGCTAATTTAACCAAGGGGCTTGGCAACTCGGATGGTATGGGTATTTGTCATAGTTATACCGAGGATGGTCGCTGTGTTTCTTTGCTGAAAATCCTGTTTACCAATCATTGCATTTACGATTGTGCGTATTGTGTCAGTAGGCGCAGCAATGATGTTAAGCGTGCGGCTTTTACGGTCGAGGATGTTATTGATCTGACGATTAATTTTTACCGGCGCAATTATATAGAAGGGCTCTTTCTCAGTTCCGGCATTTTCAAAAATGCGGATTACACAATGGAGCGACTGGTTCGTGTGGCTCGTGAGTTGCGATTGCTACATAACTTCAATGGGTATATCCATGTGAAAGCCATCCCGGGGGCAAGCCCTGAATTATTGCATGAGGCTGGCTTGTATGCGGACAGGCTTAGTGTGAATATCGAGATTCCCTCTGAGTCGAGTTTGCAAAAAGTAGCGCCAGAAAAAAACTATAGCGACATCATTGCCCCGATGAATTACTTGCGCAGTGAAAAAGAAAAATACGCTGATGAAAAACCACACATTAAGAGCGCGCCACTATTTATGCCGGGTGGTCAAAGCACCCAGTTAATTGTAGGTGCGTCGCCGGAGAATGACTGGGATATTCTACAATTGGCAAATAGCCTCTACCAAAAGCAGAAACTAAAACGGGTTTATTACTCAGGATATGTTCCTATTGCCACCGATAATCGTGTACCCGATTTATCGGCTCCACCATTAGTGCGTGAAAACCGCATTTATCAAGCCGATTGGTTATTGCGGTTTTATGGTTTTTCTGTCGATGAAATTCTCGATAAAAATAACCCGGATCTTGATCTCGAAATAGATCCTAAATTGGGTTATGCCTTGCGCCATCCAGATAAATTCCCGGTTGATATCAATCGCGCAGATTATGAAATGGTACTGCGAGTTCCTGGTATTGGCGTTAAATCAGCAAAGAAAATTATCAGCTCACGCCGACATCAACATCTGCACATCGATCATCTGCAAAAAATAGGTGTTGTGTTAAAACGTGCCCGCTATTTTATTAGCTGCCACGGTTTGGTGGTTAAGCCAGGAAATTTTCAGACGGAAAATATTCGCCGAGCTATTATTGCCAGTGATCGGGCGCCCGCCGCGGCGCAACTTGGATTGTTTGGGTAGCGGTATGGTGTTTATTTACGATGGTAGTTATGAGGGATTACTGAGCTGTATCTTTGTTATTTTCAAAGAGCGATTGATACCTGTAGCGATCAATCAGGAAGATACTTATCAATTCACTTTACTGGATTCACCGCGAACTATTGTTACTAATGAAGATTGGGCATTGCGGGTAATTAAAGGGATTGATGAGCGTACACAAGCTCATGCATCTGCGCTTGTCTATAAGTTGTTTTTGTCCGAATTGCCATTAAGTGAAATGCTGGTGTATCAAGTTATTCTGGCAATTATGCAGAAGGGCGATGCATCTATATTGGAAAATTTTGCCGATCCGCATATCTTAAAAGCTGCGCAAATCGAAAAGATGATCCACCGCGAAGTGCATCGCATGCATGCCTTTGTGCGTTTCCAGAAAAGCCGTGATGGCTTGTTCTATTCAGCCATTGATCCGGATTTCAATGTGTTGCCTTTGATTGGTGATCATTTTGAACGACGTTATGCCGACCAATCGTGGCTAATTTTTGATGCACGCCGGCATTACGGATTGTCTTACGATCAACACAAGCTGGCATTTGTCAGCGTCGATCATCCTGTATTCGTTCAAAGCGGTTTATTGCTTGGCTTGGATGCTGCTGCGCAAGGTAATGCACCACATGTATTTCAGGATGAACGGGAAAAAGAATATCAGCTGCTCTGGAAAAATTATTTCCAGGCCGTCAATATCACTGAGCGTAATAATACCAAATTACATTTACGTCATATGCCGCGGCGTTATTGGAAATATCTGACGGAGAAAGGTGTTTCCCGTTTATAGCACCTGATTAAAGTTGACCAAAGTGTTGCGATATTTGCTCCAATACCCAGCGTTCGACTGCTTGATCATCGTAGATATTCCCGTCGTAGATGATGTCAGGAATATAATGTTCATTGTCTTTGCGCATCCGTTTGTTCCATTTCTTGCTTGGTACCATGAAATTAAAGGTCTCCCCGTAATAGCTACTTTGAAGCTTTGCAACTTCGGTATAGGAAGTGTCTGCATTGGTGGGTTCGCCCAGATGTAAATGATTGGGTATTAATTTAACCATATCGACAAAATCCAGGCAGGCACTAGAGCAGCGGCTACTTGTAACCAGTATTACTTTACGAGTTGAATCCCATTTTGTCGCTGGTGTTTCTGTATCTTGAGTTTCGCCTTCTAGATCATCAAATATCTCTGATTGGTAAAAGTGTGATTTTCCTTCATCCAACGTGATTTTTATTTTTTCCATAGCCTTAATAAGAAAGTTAGCACTGGGTGAATCGCTACCTTGGTTGGCAATAACTTGTTTTAACTCGTAATCATAATTCCAGTACAGTCGCCAACTGGCTCTGAACTGCGCATCAGAATTGTGGGTATTTCTTTTCCATTCACTTTCCAAATAATATTTTTCATCATTATTGAGCGCACTGCTCAAAATATTGAAACCGTGACGTGAACTGCCTCCGCTGTTTAAGCGAACGTCCAAAATAATCACGGATTTATTGTGGAGTGTCTGTAAATTTTCGAGTAAACGCTTTTGGCTATTAGTCGCCTCTGGTGAGTTAAGTTGGAAATCGCTGGCGGTTATCCAGATAATTCCGGAGGGCAGTTCTTTAGCGCCTGGCAATTTGTAGGGCTTGATATTGATGGCTTCAATATCTGCAATGTCTTTTTTGCTACGCGGTTGCCATACTAACGGATAGGTTGTTTTTACCCCTTTCAAGTCAAATGTACATTCCTTGATGTCAGGGCGGTTTAATACAATTACATTATTGAAGCTTTGGCTAAGAGCCCGCGCTGCTTGCTGGCGCGCAGTCAGTAGATGCCAACGGCGATCAAAGTAGGGTGAAAAGTATTCCTGAAGCAGTGCGTCAATCGGCTTTTGATCACAACTTATTAATTGCGCATCTTTAGGGGGGTATTGATTGCCCGGTTTTGCCAGTTGCACAAAATAATTTGAGTGGTTTGCGCTAATTGTCCAGCCTGTCCATGAACTTCTTTTGGAGTCGATTCGACTGTAGGGTGTCCGATTGAAGCTCCCGTCCAAATGCGAATCTTTATATCCACTGAGATAAAAACGCATAATTGCATTTGCGTCTCCTTCAGTTCTGACTAACGGAAGCATTTTTTTCACTTGCTCGAAACCTTGGACGTGCCACCGGTGAAACTCGGTTGCACCTTCTTCCAGTACGGCAGGATGGATTTCATCAATGGCCTGATGAACATACTCCAAATGAGCAGTCGTGCGTTTTTGTGGGGTGAGATAGAGGCTGTAAAAAATAGAGGCAGATATAAATACCAAGCTGGCTAAGGCCAAGATGGTAATGCTAACCTTCTTAAACATGAAAACATTCCTTTTTTCTGTATTAATTCCCAATTAACTTTTTGCCTGCACCAACACCCAAGGCTTGATCACCACTGCCCATACCAACGCGTTTTGTTCGTACCAATGTTGTGCTTGTGAATCTTTTACTGCATCGACGAGGCCGTTATCCATCCATTCTTTTATTTGAGTTGCGTTATCGGCAACGATTTGCGCGGCGACATGGGTGAGATCGAGGCTGGCATCAACCGCGATCGCATTGCCGCTGGCGAAAAAACGTTGCAGCTCATGCCAGTGGATTTGCGCGGTTTGCAAATTTATATCGTGTTCAATGTTGTTCATGGATTATTTACTCATCGCTTTGGCGACTTTTGAATTGGTTGGTTTTCCCAAAATGCTGCTGATGGTATTTCCTGCGAGGATGAGCTTGTCCAAATCGACCCCGTGTTCAATGCCGAGGCCGTTTAGTAGATAGACCACATCTTCCGTGGCCACATTGCCTGTCGCGCCTACCGCATAAGGGCAGCCGCCAAGCCCGGCGACGGAGGAATCAATTACGCTCACTCCCATTTCCAATGCAGCGTAAATATTAGCAAGTGCCTGACCGTAGGTATCGTGCATATGGGCGGCGATTTTTTGGATGGGAATGTCAAGCGCGACGGTTTCAACCAGTTTCTTCACTTGGCCTGCGGTTCCTACACCGATGGTGTCGCCCAATGAAATTTCATAGCAGCCCATCGCCAATAAATCGTTGGCAATACTTGCCACTTTTTTTGCGTCTACGGCACCGGAATAGGGGCAACCTAATACGCAGGAAATATAGCCGCGCACGGGAATATTATTCGCGCGAGCAGCGGTGATTAGTGCTTCAAAACGTTGGATGCTTTCGGCGATGGAGCAATTAATATTCTTTTGGCTAAAGGCCTCGGATGCTGCTGCAAAGATCGCAACTTCATTTGCGTTCACAGCGATAGCGCGTTCAAATCCTTGCAGATTGGGCGTAAGTGCAGCATAGGTAACGCCGGGTTTACGTGTGATGCCGGAAAATACCTCGCCGCTGTCGGCCATTTGCGGCACCCATTTCGGATTTACAAAGCTGCCGGCTTCGATGTAATCCAAGCCGGCATCTACCAGATTTTCAATCAGTTGAATTTTGGCGAGGGTGGGGATGGGTTGCTTTTCGTTTTGCAAACCATCGCGCGGGCCAACTTCAACGATGCGAACTTTTTTGGGCAAATTAATCATGATTGTGAATTCACTTTTATAGCGATATCAGTCTTCGCCCCAGCGCGGCATTAATTCCTGTTGTACCCCTAATTGGTCAAGGATGCGCGCCACAATAAAATCGACCAGCTCTTCTACCGTTTGCGGCTGCATATAAAAGCCGGGGCTAGCTGGCAATACAATCACGCCCATCTGTGTCAGCTTGAGCATGTTTTCCAAATGGATTTCTGAATAAGGCGTTTCGCGCGGCACCACAATTAATTTGCGACGCTCTTTCAATGCGACATCAGCCGCGCGCTCAATTAAATTATTGCTCGCACCGTGTGCGATTGCAGAGAGGGTTCCACCACTTGCAGGACAAATCACCATCGAACTGGGAGAACTGGAACCGGAAGCGACTGCGGCGAACCAATCATCTTTCGCGAGCAATTGCAGCTGGTCGTCGTCAGCGCCGTAAAGTTCACTCAACAGTGCTTGCTGGTCTTCCAGGTCGCGCGGTAAATCCAGATCGGTTTCGGTGCGGATAACCACTTCCGCAGCACTAGAGATCATCAGGAAAACTTTGCAATCAGCTGCCAGTAAGCACTGCAATAAACGCAAGCCATACTGTGCACCGGATGCCCCGGTAATGGCGAGAGTAATTGAACGTGGTTTCATCAAGTCTTCTCCGCTTGTTAAGTTAATTTACGTCATTTCATCAAAATTACCGGGAAAATGATAGCGCTTTAACCCTTATTAAATTGGCACCTAAAACTGGCTGTCGTCTTCCAGTGATGGGAGTAAGCTTACTTGCGCAGCAAGTCTTGCTTAATAGGCATTGCCAGCAACCTGTTTACACCTATCCAAAACCTGAAACTAAAGGAGGTGGTTATGACTTTCTCATTATCGGACTTCAGTGTGTACCGTAATATTATCCATGTGTTTTTATTGCTCTTGCTAACTGTTGCTGTGGGAAGAGCGCAGGCTATAACGATTAATTTTGATGATTTGAACCCGGAAGATTTTATCAATGCAGAGGATCCAGATCAGGGACTGATTCCGTTGACCGATGAATATGCATCCCTCGGTGTAATGTTTGTGGACGGGGCTTATCTTGGTGGTGGTTCACCTAACTTTTCCCCTAATTTTGTGAATGGACCGGGTTTCAGTTTTTATTTTCTTGGCCGATTGCCTCAATATGTATCCTTTTACGCTGGCTCGCTGACTGAGTACAAAGTCGGAATTACGGCCTATGGCTCAAATGGCTTTTTGGATTCTTTTCTTACTGATGGCGAGGTATCAGGGATGGGGAGCGATGAAAGTACACCGTATAGAGATAATCAATTTGTCAGCTTCTTTGAACCCGAAGGAATTTTTTCTATTCACTTATCGGGTCAGGCTGATGTCTACATAGATAATTTATATTTCGGTGTCGAAGTGCCGGAGCCTGGCAGTTGGATATTGTTCTGCTTTGGGCTGCTAGCTATTTACTTGAAACGGAAAACTATTTGATAAATTACTTCTAACATAAGCACCCGCTATTAAACGGGTGTTTATGTAGCATCCATTTAGATCTTATTGGGCTAAAATACTTTTTACAAATCCACGAATATTGTCGTCCTGGCAATGCTCGAAGAAACAGGCCTGGAAGCGCTCGCCAGTCACCGCAGTTTTAACAATTTCCGGATCGATTGCGCGCAAGCCATCCAGATAGTTTTTTGCAGTTGCTTGTTTTATTTGAGTAAGAATCCCCGCGTTGCGCACTTGCGATTCTTTACGCTCAGCCGGATAACCCTGGCCGCGTACACCGGTAAATGCTTTTTCAAAAATCGTGCGGATATTCAATTCGGCACCCCAGCCAAAACCTTTTGCAAATGGCAGTGCCAATGCGTTGCCGTTATTCACTTGGGCAAACAGATAGGCATCGGTTGGTTCAATACAGTAGCCGCAGAAAACACCTGGATGAGCATTGAGCGACATCATTGCGCCTTGGCCAGTACCACAACCACTCACCACAAAATCAACCGCTTTGGAGTTGAGCAGTATGCTGGCGATAACGCCCAGATGGATGTAGGTCAGGTAGTGGTCATTGTCGTCGCTCATACCAACGTTAAACACGCTGTGATTTTGTACGGCGGCGACTTCGTTGAGTTGCTGTAATACGATGGCATTTTTGGATGCTTGGCTAAATTCGTTCATTAGTGCAATTTTCATGGCAGAGTCTCTCTCTTGAAAGTGGATACAGAGTTAAATACAGGCTCTTTGGCACTGTTGCGGGTAATGACCGATGTGTGTTGCAGATAGCTAATGATATAGGGGGATGGCGGCTAATTGAAGGGAAAGGGCAATTTTCAGCCCTGCAGGGGGAATGCTGCAGCAATTCCCTCCTGCGAATATCAAGCTACAGCGCATGCTTCGTCAACTGATCCACCAACTTCTGATGCACCCCACCAAAGCCGCCATTGCTCATAATCACAATATGGGTATTAGGTTCGCTGATGGAGATGGCGCAGTGAATTAATTCGTCGATGTCGCGTAACAATTTTGCGGGGACGGGGCTTTTGTTGACGACTTCGTCCATTGCCCAATCGACGTTGGCGGGTTGATACCAAAGTACATCATCGGCATCGGTGATGCTTTTGTTGAGTGCGTTTTTGTGTACGCCCATGCGCATGGTGTTGGAGCGGGGTTCGATGATGGCGATAATTTTTTCATCGCCGACTTTTGCACGTAAACCGGCGAGCGTTGTTTTGATCGCAGTGGGGTGATGCGCGAAATCGTCATAGACTTTAATGCTGTGTACATCAGCTAAAACTTCCATGCGACGTTTTACGCCCGCAAATTGTTCAAGTGCTTTCGCCCCGTGTTCGGGGGTTACACCAACGTGACGTGCGGCGATCATTGCCGCTAAACCGTTGTTCACATTGTGGATGCCGGTTTGTGCCCAATTAATTTGTGCGACTTCCTCGCCATTATGCAGTACCGCAAACGCTGAGCCGTCTGGGGTGATCAAACGCGCTTGCCACTCTGCCGCATTTTCTTCGGGCGATTTTTCATTATCGATCACGGCAAATTGTTGTTGCGGCGTCCAGCAGCCTTGTTGGATAACTTCTGCGAGTGCCTTGTCATTGATCGGTGAAATTAATAAACCATTGTTGGGAACTGTGCGCACCAAGTGATGGAATTGTTTTTGGATAGCGGCGAGATCAGGGAAGATATCGGCGTGGTCAAATTCCAGATTATTTAAAATCACCGTGCGTGCATTGTAATGAACAAATTTGGAGCGCTTATCAAAAAAGGCACTGTCATATTCATCGGCTTCCACGACAAAAAAAGGTGTGCCACCCAAGCGTGCCGACGTAGGGAAATTTTTAGTTACGCCGCCAATTAAATAACCCGGTTCCATTCCCGCATATTGCAGTATCCACGCGAGCATTGACGATGTAGTGGTTTTGCCGTGCGTGCCTGCAACCGCGAGCACCCATTTATCTTGTAGCACATGGTCACGCAGCCATTGCGGGCCGGATGTGTAGGGAATGCCCTGATTGAGAACATATTCCACGCTCGGATTTCCGCGGCTCATGGCGTTGCCGATAATCACCAGGTCGGGCGGTGAAGGCATGTGCGGTGCTTGTATAAAGGCAGGGTCGAAACCCTGAATTAATTCGATGCCCGCCTGCTCAAGTTGTGTGCTCATGGGCGGATAAACATTGGCGTCACTGCCGGTGACGCGGTGGCCGAGTTCTTTGGCGAGTTGGGCAAGGCTGCCCATGAAGGTGCCGCAAATACCGAGAATATGGATATGCATAGGAAACTCTTGTTGAGAATAAATGTTGTAAGGTATAGGTTTCAGAATATGGATCGGATTAACCTATACTTTTTCGATGATTGCAACTCTCTGTAGCCTGCGATGCATGTTGTGTGGCATTTGTGGCGAGTTGAGCTGATCCCAATAATAACGAACAGCGCCGATTCATAATCACCTGGCGGCCGCTGCAGATCCGGATAACTGCGTATGAAATTATGGTTGGTCAGAATGTGCGCTGCGATGCTGTTGTTGCCCCTAGCGCTTGCTGCCGCGGAGACCCCGGAATTGCGTATTGCAAAACCCCGTTCGTTGGATGACCCCGCTTATTTATACTTCACCGGATTGTTGCAAGCTGCGCTGCAAAAGGCGGCCAATGGGCGTGCGGTGCCGAGCTTGGTGACGACTATCGAAATGGCTGAAGAACGCATGGTGCGCGAGCTCAGGGCTGATCGCAGCATTGATATTTTTTGGCTGGGTGGCAGCAAGGCGCGCGCAGTGGATTTGTTGGTTGTGCCGATTCCGCTTGAGCGCGGTTTGGTAGGTTATCGCCAATTTATTATTCGTAAAGAGCGAGTAATGGCATTTGACGCAATCAATACATTGGCGGATTTGACCAAATTCAAAGCCTGCCATGGTGCGCAGTGGGGCGACACAGAAATTTTGCGCGCGGCCAAGCTGCCCATGGTAACCAGCGTTAATTACGAAAGTTTATTCAAACAATTGGCTGCGGGGCGTTGCGATTATTTTCCGCGCGGTATTCATCAGGGCGAAGTTGAAGTGGCCCAGCGCGCAGCGGCTTATCCGGATTTAATGGTCTACCAACCGCTGATACTGCATTACACCTTCGCCACTTATTTTTATGTGCATCCCAAAAACAAAATTCTCGCGCAATGGCTACAGGATGGCCTCGAACAGATGATCGATGGCGGCGAGCTCATTGCTTATATGCAACAGCAAGAACATACACGCCATGCATTCCCATTAAATGGCAGTGGCAACAAACGATTTTTATCGCTGGCGAATGCGAACCTGCCTGATTTTTCTGATGAAAAAAATACCCGCTACTGGTTTCAGCCAAGTGATTTTGAGCCAGCTGGCGATTGATCTTGCGTTGGCAAATAGCGCGCCCGCTTGGCGGCTTTCATACAGGCCATATCACCCATAAATAATCCGTCTACACAATTGCCGAATTCGGAATCCACACTGAAAGCAAGCAAATGGTAGCCGCCTTCTTCATAAAGGCTTGCATATTGTTTAAATAACACCGGAATTTTACAGTCGTGTTTTTTAAATTCTTCTTGCAGTAGTTCAAAACCTTCTTCGCTATTTAATTTGGCAAACCGATGTTGTAGGTCGATCAGCACATCCTCTTCAATCTCATGTGGATGTTTGCCTTCAGCGAGATTTTCATCATTCGCATTTTTAACGGAATAATAGCGCTCGTAATAAAACACTAATAAGTCGCGCAAGGTTTTCGGATAGTGCGCGCTCATACTCACCGGGCCGAATACAAAACGCACTTGTGGATGATGCGACAAATAAGCGCCCAGGCCCTGCCATAAATAATCCAGGCTGGCTTTACCCCAGTAATCCGGGTGGACAAAACTGCGGCCCAATTCCAACCCTTGCTCCAGATAAGGCGTGAGTGATGAATTAAAATCAAACAGCTCGGCTGTGTAGAGTGCATTGGCGCCTTTTTTGCGTATCAGCTTATAAGCCTCGCCCAAGCGGTAGGCGCCAGCGATGCACAGCTTTTCTTCGTCCCACAACACCAGGTGACGATAATAGTGATCGTATTTATCCAGATCGCGGCGGCTGCCGGTGCCTTCACCAACCAGGCGAAATGTCTGTTCACGCAGGCGGCCAATCTCACGCAATACCGTTGGATGCTGATCGTAGTCGCATAAAAAGATGCTGTGATTGTCGCGCGTGGTGCCGATGACTTGTGCTGTTTTAAATTCTTTTTTTAGCGCCGCACGATCTTCCGGGTGAGCGATAGTTTTTTCGGTCACAAAAACCGGGATGCGATTTTTTTTGGAGATTCCTTTGCCAATTTTGTAAACGTGTTTTTTCAGGCGTTTGATTAAGGCTTTGTCGGCAAGCTGGTCGGATTCCAGTGCGTGATGCGGAATCAGTTCGCCCACACGGAATTTAATTTCCGCCGAGCGCTTGTTAAACATTTCATGGGCGAGCAGGGCGGTGGCGAGCGGTTTGAAAATCATGGAGGCGCTGTAGAACAGCATGGAATTTTTAGCAGAGACAAAAATCGGCAACAGGGGCGACTTGGTTTTGCGGGCGAAATGTAAAAAACCGGCCTGCCATTTTCCATCCTTAATACCGGTTGGGCTCGCACGCGATACTTCACCCGCCGGGAAAATAATAATCGCCTCTTCGTTGTTCAATGCCTGCAAAATATTTTTATAACTTTGTTTGTAGGCGCCGCGGGTCATATTGTCGAGCGGCAGCAATAAATCGTGCAGCGGTTCAAAGGCCATCAGCATGTCATTGGCGATGATTTTGACATCTTTGCGCACTTCACTGACCAAACGCACCAACGCCAAACCATCGAGCGAACCGATCGGGTGGTTGGCGATAATAATCACGCGCCCCTGTGAAGGAATGTTATTGCGCTCGCGCTGGGAAATGCTGTAACTGAAATTGAAATATTCAAAAATCCGGTCGATAAAATCGATCCCGCGATTGCCTTCATGCTCACGTAAAAATGCATTGATTTCTTTTTC
>DATIGS010000256.1:0-1787 GCA_035481425.1 Cellvibrio sp.
GCGGATACGAAATTTAGCATTGAGGATGGCACTAATCTGGTACTCGCAGCGGCAACGACTGACCCGGCCACGCTGGAGCAGGCGTTTCGCCTCGCGCCGGATATGAACGTCACCAACAAGCGCGGGCAGACGCCCTTGCTCAGCTTGATGAACGGCGCTTCCTACTTGCCGATCACCAATCCGCAACTGCATGAATTGTTTAAAGTTTTGTCAAAGCATGGCGCGCGTATTGATATTGCTGATGCCAAGGGGCAGACTCCGGCAGACCTCGCCAAGACCGAGGAATTTAGAGCCAAGACCGAGTTTGCCGATGTGTTTCTCTAACAAAGGATAAAAATCATGAATAACTATTTTAAAACCGTGTCCCACAAATCTGTTCGTATCGCCTGTGCAGGCGTGTTGGCTGCGGTTTGCGCCGCCTCTGCATTTGCCCAAAAAGAAGTGATGCACGAGCGTCATGAAGGCTTTGAAGACATGGGTGCATCCATGAAAGCGATTAATGGCGAGTTGAAAGGCGATAAGCCGGACATCGCTAAAATCGATAAAAACGCCGAAATCATCGCGGCGCTCGCATTGAAAGTTCCCGGCTGGTTCCCTGCTGGCAGCGGCCCGGAAGCAGGCAAGACCGATGCGCTGCCGTACATCTGGAAAAATCCGGAAAAATTCGCCAAGGCGAATGATGACTTTGTCGCCGCCAGTAAAGCCCTGGCTGCCGCAACCAAAGGCACCGATATCGCCGCCATCCAGAAGCAATTCATGGCAGTGAAAGAAACTTGCGGCTCCTGCCACGACAGCTTCCGCGCCGAGTAACCCGTGACCTTGCCCGCCAATCCCCAGCCCACCCAACCGGCGACACTGGCTGCCCCGCAGCGCTTGTGGGATTGGCCAGTGCGCATTTGCCACTGGTCGATGGTGATCCTGATCGCCGCCTGTTGGTGGACGGCAGAAGAGCACGAGATTGTGTATCACAGTTATTGTGCCTACGCCCTGCTGGGGGTGGTGGTGTTCCGCATTTACTGGGGTTTTTTTGGCAGCAGCACCGCGCGCTTCAGCCAATTTTTGCGCGCGCCGGGTGCCGTGTTCGCCTATGTGAAAACCCTGTCGCAGCGCGATGTAAAACCCGCCAGCGGGCACAACCCGCTCGGCGGTTACAGCGTGCTCGCACTTTTATTTATCGTGTTACTACAGATCGTTTTAGGTTTGTTTTCGATTGATGTCGATGGTTTTGATGGCGGCCCCTACGCCGATTTTCTCTCCTTCAAAACCAGCCGCATGATCACCGGGTGGCATGAAATTACTTTCAACGTACTACTGGGTTTTATCGCCCTGCACATCATCGCGATCGTCTACTACCGCCTCTGGCGCCGCCAAAATCTCACCGCTTCCATGCTCCATGGCAAGGCTAGTGCGCCGATCAGCTCACCGATGCAATCCGCCAGCGCGCTGCGATTTGTTATCGGTGTGATAGTGGCCGCGTTGGTGGTGTGGTTGGTTGGCTGGTACAAACCATAGCGTCTTCGATTTCGCGTCACTGAAAAAATCGTTAACGCATGGCGTTTGAGCAATAGCGTTTAATCAACAGCAATGGAGATGATTTTTATGTGTGACGAACATACGCATCAGGAAAACGAAGCCTATTTCAAAACCCATGCGTCGCTTAACCGACGCCAATTCGTCACCGGCATGCTCGGCGTCGGCTTGATGATGTACCTGCCGGTCAACGCTAATGCAAAAGCGGTTACGCAATCCTATGTCACTATCAAAACGCCGGACGGTGATGCTGATGC
>DATIGS010000257.1:0-7297 GCA_035481425.1 Cellvibrio sp.
CTTGGCAAAATATTCGCGCGTTTCCATGGTTTCCGCATCAATCACGCGCACGCCGGTAGCGCGATTGGTTTTAGGATCATAAATAACACTGTGCACAATGCTGTTGGTGGCAATCGATAAATTATTGGTTGCCAATGCGGCAGGCAAGGTTGAACTTTGCGTTGAAAAATAAGCGCCGAACGAACAGCCTTTTTGGCATTCATTGCGCGCTTGGCATTGGATGCGGCCCTGCGCGGTGTGATGCGGTGCAGGTACGGATAAATGCGCAGTGCGGCCCATAATTAATTTGCGCGTTTTCCATTTCTTTTCGATGCGCGCTTTCATTTCTTTTTCTACCGCATTCATTTCAAACGGCGGTAAAAATTTACTGTCGGGCAATATTTCCAGGTTTTCAGTGGAGCCGCTGATACCCGCATGCAGTTCTACATGGTCGTACCATTTTTCAATATCTTTGGTGCGGATTGGCCAATCCACACCATGGCCATCGAGCGCGTTGGCATTAAAGTCATGTTCGGCCCAGCGATAGGATTGGCGATGCCACAATAAGGATTTTCCCCCAAGCTGATTGCCGCGAATCCAATCGAAGGGTTTATCTTTTGGGGTGCTGTAGGGATAGTCTTTGTCGTTACCAAAAAAATGTTTGGTAGCGTCATTGAACGCGTAACATTTTTTTTGCACATAGTATTTTTCATCGACAATGCTATTTTCGATTTTGCCGCGAAATGGCATTTCCCAGGGTTTGATTCCTTCGCCGACATAATCAGTGCGGTGCTCTACCGGACGGCCGCGTTCGACCATCAGGGTTTTTAAGCCTTTCTCGGTTAATTCTTTGGCGGCCCAGCCGCCGCTGATGCCGGAGCCTACGACAATCGCATCGTAGACTTCTGTACTTTTAATGATGTAAATATTGTTGCTCATGGAAATTACTCACCTGACGAAATTCAAAAATGTCACCGGCACTCGCGCCAGTGTGATCGGGTTATGGCATTTATTACGGGGGACAGCCTATTGGGGCAGTGCCCAGGCTTTGCCGACATCTTTGAATTTAAAATTGCCTTTGTAGCCACCGGGAATAGCGAGGTAAGCCAACTCTTGCGATGCGCCAATTTCCGAGGTGTAGTAGCCAAAGGTCACCAGCGCTTTAAATTGTTTGAACAATTTGCGGTCGTTTTCGGTAAAGCCATCGCTGGCTTGTTCCATTTGGGTGAGCAGTTGGATTTGCTGGGATTTATCGAGCGCTAAAAAGTGTTTGGAGAAATTTTTCTGCGCGCTTTTTTCGATCGTCGCTAGGCCGCCTAACAGCCATTGCTGTTCGCCTTCACTCGCGCAATACACCATAAAGTGATTGATAAATTCGTGCACACCGGCCGCGATTGCGCCGGGGGTATCGGTCGTGGGGATAATAATTTCCCCCAGCTCACGCACCAGCGCTAACTGGTCGCTATTGAGCAAGTTTTTTTTACTGCGCCCGAAATCGGTTGGCGGCGTAAACGTGCCAGCCAGCGCAGTGAGTGAATTGGCCGAAAGTGCCAGGCCACAGGCGAGTGCAAGTTGTTTGATGGCATCGCGGCGGGATACGCCAGCGGCGCCAATAGGCTGAGCGGGGAGAGTCATGTAAGCCTCGTGCTTATTGTAATGTTTTGGTATTGCCGTAACGGTTGTTTGCCCATGCCCTCCCTTATTGGACTGTCTCTTTCCCGGAGGGAAAATGTGCATTGAAGTCTAGTTGCTGGCCTGGTTAAGAGGGGTCAATATTTGTAAATATGTAACCGGTTTCAGCTGGTTTTTACGCAGAGCTTACGGGGTATGGAAGGCTTTGCAATAGATGTGCTTGGGGTTATGAATATTTGTGCGCTAGCCAGTGGGCGATTTCGGTTGCGACCCAATGCGGATCATCCATGGGTAAATCATGGCCGGCAGACGGGTGTTTGTTTATCGGCCAGTGGAATTGTCGGGCGATGGCTTCGCTTGCGCGCACTGACACCATGCGGTCATGTTCGCTAGCCAATACCAAACCCGCGGGCGCGCAGGTTGAACGCGGGCGGAAATGTGCGGCGGCGCGCAGCATGGTGATAATGGTGGCCCGGCTTACGGGTCGCTGCTGTTGGATAGCCAGCCACTGCTTGAGGTTATGGGCATAATCCGCTGCGTTGTTACTCACGGTCTTTAACACACCTGCTTCGCGCGCCTGGCTTGAGGTGAGCAGGGCGCGAACCATGGTCGGCCAGGCAGCGGGGCGCAGGCGCCACCAGAGCGGATGGTTGCCAGCGCTCGAATTAATCAGCACCAACCCATTCACTGCCCGCGGGTAACGCTGCGCCCAGTCGAGCGCGACCATCCCTCCCATCGAAATACCGAGGAGATAAAGCGGGTCTGTTCCCGGTTTTGTTTCGGTGATTTCATTGCGCGCAAATTCGGTCATATCAGCAACGGAGGCGAGCGCATTCTGTTGGAAGTATTTTCCACAGCCGGGAAAATCCACCAAATGCAATTGGTAATTATCGCCCCACAATATTTGTAGGCGGGTTTGCAGTTGGTCTGGAAAATCCAACCAGTGCGCCGCTTCGCGTGCGAGACCGCGCAATAGAACAATGTGAATCATAAAAACAGTTACCGATTTTTTATTGGGATTGACGTCTGCTGCGCCCATTTATTGGAACCATAAGTTCTTTATTGGAATCACAAGCTCTTGGTTATTGGAACCACAAACTCCTCGCAGTCTGGGTCAATAATTTTGCCTGTTCCGGGGCGGGTAGCCAATTGCGATAATTCAGGGTTGCCGCGAGCAAAAAATCCAGCAAGACAATATGGCGGCGCAACACCCGCGTGTGGCGATGTTGTATTTGCGGGTTAAATAATCCGGCCATATTCAATAATTGGCGCGGACTTTTTTTTACCCAGAGCCACGAACCCATCTCCAATGTGAGCGGCAAAAAATACGCTTGTTGCTGCGCGCGGGACTGGTAATAAAAATAATCCCATAAATCGCCATGCGACAAATAATGCATGGATTGCGGTTCAAACACATAAGTGTGATTGGGATAGCTGCGCTCCCACAACATTTTCATTGCAACATAATCGGCAATATTGCCAATCGCTTTTTTGCGATACGCGTGTGGAATCCACAACCGGTCGTGCATGCCAAAACCGGAGTGCAAATCCAGCACCGCAGCAAACGGGCGATTAAATACTTGCCGCTGGATCACTTGCTCCAGTGCGATATTTTCCGCTTCCATTTGCCCGCGCTTGCGCCCGCGATACCAGGGTAAAAATGGCCCCAGGCGATGGCCGCCGCCGAGCAAAGGCACGCGGCCTTCGGCATCAATCGGCGCGTTGCGATTTAAATCCACACCATTGCCATTGGCGCGCTGGTTTAAATACATGCCGACCGGATTAAGGATGGGCAGCACCACGAGTTGGATTTGTGCGAGCAATTGTTGCAGGTGGACATCCCACTGCAAGCGCTCAAGAAAAGTGTGCAGCCACGCGATTAGCACCTGGCTGCCAATGCGTTCAATACCGTGGATGCCGCCGGTCAATAACAGTGTCGGAGCATTGGTTGCCGATGAGCCGAGAGTTAATGAATAAAGTGGCAACTGCTGTGCTGCACACTCCAGCATGGTTTCGGTGCGCACATTCAGGTGTTGGGGGTATTGGCGGATCAAGCCTTCAAGTTCGAGCAGCTCGGGAATTTTTTGTTTAAGGTCGCGGTGCGATTCAGCGCTGCGCAGCGTCGATGAACCTCTATCTGGCGCAGCAGTAAAATCAGGCGCTGTGTGGTTCAGGTTAGTCATGTGAATACCGCTGCGATAAATCCTGTGTTGCACAGAGCATAGCGGTTTTCATGCGCAGTTTAATTGACAGTTTTGTGACCGCCGTGATGCGGCCAGTTGCTAATTCACTCCCACTGCAGCGGCTCGTCGCTGCTAATCACCGTCAACTCATAGTTGTTGATCATGCCAATCAAATTATTGCTGATATAGGCATGCAGGTTGTCGTCGCCGGTGCGCGTATTGGAGGCGATACCAACGCTGCGGTTGCGGCCGGATTTTTTCGCAGCATAGAGCGCGCGGTCGGCGATATCGATGACCTGTTCCCAGGAGAGCGCCGCCGGTTGGTGGGGCAGGAACGGAAAGCTGGCGAACCCGATGGAGCAGGTTTTTTTCAGGATACTGCCATCGGGCAGCACAAAATCATGTTGCTCGATACTCTTGCGAATTCGCTCGGCCATCATGGGTGCTTCATTGCGTTCGGCAAACCGGCTGACCACCAAAAATTCCTCGCCGCCCCAACGCACAACGCAATCGGATTCGCGGCAAATTTTGGTCAGCAATTCCGATAACTGAATCAGCAATTGATCGCCCGCTGTATGACCGTAGCGATCATTAACGGATTTGAAAAAGTCCACGTCCAACAGAAAAAATGTCAGGTCGCGTGCGCTTTTTCGTGGCATTTGATTGGGCAGAAGTGGTTCGTGTTCCCGCTGGACTTTGGCGATGTCCATGGGGATGAGTTTTTGTAAGTAGCGGCGATTGTTCAAACCGGTCAGTGGGTCGGACAAGCTGATGGCTTCCAACTGTTCATAGGCATGTTCCAGCTCGGAATTTTTGCTTTGCAATTCGGCGGTGCGCTCGGCAACTTTTTGCTCCAGTTGACGGCTGATATTGCGCTCGACAACAACCTGCCGATGCTGGCTGCGCACAAACAGCAGGAGCAGCCCCACAATGGCGGCGGCGTAAATCGTATAGGCCCACCAGGTTTTCCAGGGCGGCGGCAATACGGTGATGTGGATGCTACGCCCCTCATCGTTCCAGATGCCATCGTTATTGCTGGCCTTAACGCGAAATTGATAATCCCCCGCGGGCAGGTTGGTATAGAGCGCGGTGCGTTTATCGCCCACTTCGCGCCACTGGTCGTCAAACCCGTCGAGCTTATAGGCGTACTGGTTTTTTTCCGGATCGCGATAATTGAGCGCCGCAAAACTGAGCGAGATCATCGATTGGGTGTGCTTCAGGGTGATGGCCTGGGTTTGGTCAATGGCGCGCGTCAGTAACTTGTCCGGCCCGCCAATTGCCACCTTTTGGGTAAACAGGCGGAAGTCGGTAAATGCGATCGCCGGAGGCTTATTGTTGAGATTATCTTCAAGCCGATCCACATCGAAAATATACAGCCCGGTGCGCGCGCCAAATGCCATATCACCATTATGGGTTGCCAGGGCCGCGCCGGTGGCCACACCACCAATCAATTCGCCGTTGTAACGCGTGTAGTTTTTTACGGCGAGTGTGTCCGGGTTAAAACGGACTATGCCGTTATTGGTGCCCAACCACAGGTTGCCAAACTGGTCTTCGATAATCGCGCGTATGCCCTGGTCGGCAAAGCCATTTTGCGCATCGTAATGGGTAAAGTCGTCGCTCTCCGGGTGGTACAAGTGCAAACCCATATCGGTGCCGAACCAGACGCGGCCTTTGTGATCTTCATGAATGGCCAGTATTGAACCATTGGCCAGGCTGCGCGGGTTTTGGTTATCGGGAATATAGCGTTTGAATGTGCCTTTTTCGCGATCCATCAGGTTCAGGCCATAGGCGGTGCCGACCCAAAAACGTCCGTGCGAATCCTCGTAAGATACCCAGACCACGGTGCTGGACAGGCTTTGTTTATCCTCTTCGTTACTCACATGAAAATAATAGGTGCCGGTGCTGCGCTCAAACCTGGTAAGGCCACCGTAATGGGTGCTAAACCATAAATCGTTATGGCGATCCTCAAAGATACTCCACACCATCAAATCATTGAGCTTGGTACCGCTGGCTTCGCCATGCTTTCCCTGGTCAGGATCTACCGGCAGTTGGTCGAATCTATCGGTCTGCGGATTGTATTGCTGCACGCCCGCGCCCCAGGTCCCAAAGAACAGATTGTTCTGGCTATCCATGGTGCCGGTCAGGATTGAGTTGGTGGCCACGCGCGAATCGGCGCCACCGGTGTGAAGGTAATGGGTAAACAAATCGGTCTGGGGGTCGAGGCGGGAGATCCCCCCTGCGCCAATCCACAGTCGTCCCTGCGCATCTTCCACAAGCGCTTCAACATTGTTGTCGTATGGCCCCTGTTCTGGCGTCAGGGTCTTTTTGTAGGTTTTGATGGCCGCGCTGGAACGGTCGTAGATATGCACACCGGAAGGATAGGTGCCGACCCAGATGTCGCCGATAGGATCTTCATAAATACGGCGGATGGTATTGCTCACCAATCTGCCATTGTCGCCATCACCGCGCACAAAGTGAATCCAGTTGTCGTTAGGCTCGTCATAAAGGCTGATTCCCGCACCATCGCTGCCCGCCCAAACCCAGCCATTGCGGTCGACAAAAATATGGCGGGAAAAGTTATTGCCCAAACTGGCGGGATTTTGGGGATCGTGCTGGTAGTGGGTGAATTGTTTCCGGGTGCGATCAAACCGGTAAATGCCATTATCGCCGCCTGTCCAGATTCTGCCAGCGTGATCCACGGCAATGGTTCTAATGCCGTTTTCCTGAATGGAGGCGGGATTCTGCGGGCTGGGCAAATGCAGGGTAAGTTTGCGGGTAGCCAGATCCAGTTGCCCCAAGCCTGTATCCAGGCCGAGCCACACACTGCCATCGCCATCGACCAGTATGTCGTTGATCAGATTGCTGGGCAGGACGCCATTTTGCTGGTTCCAGAGTTCCAACTGATTGGTATCGGGATGAAGAATGCCGAAGCCATTGGCGGAGCCGAGCAGTATGTCGCCGTTTGGAGCTTCGGCAAGGGTATTGATCGCGCCGCCAGCCGGCGTCGAATCACCCGGTAGCCCAATGGGAATCAAAACCTCGTGGTCTTGATCGTAGCGATACAAACCCGAGCGGGTCGCGGCCCACAGGTTTTTATGGCGATCTTCCAATAGTTCCAATACCTGGTTTGCCGCTTCCGTCTGGCTCAGGTCGGCGGGATCTTTCGCGGCGGGAATGGGTAAAAACTCATAGCCGTCGTATCGCAGCAACGCATTGCGTCCGCCCAGCCACATAAAGCCCTGGTAGTCCTGCAAAATGGCTTCGACCTCACCGAGGGCGATATCCTGATTCTGCATAATGTTGCGGAAATGGATTTTTTTGGGGTAATCCAATGCGCCCGACTTTTCATTGGCAAAGGCAAACACCGCCAATGAACTTATCAGCCACAGGGTGATTATCCGGATACATAGCATGGTCAAGGTTAGTCTCATCTCGCTATAGATTGTCGCGACACCTGGATGGGATGAGTTGCGTCCAATATGGCGTCGGGTGTTATTAGAATT
>DATIGS010000258.1:0-9321 GCA_035481425.1 Cellvibrio sp.
ACTGGCGCGGCGGGCAACCAGATTACTGGTACGGCCAGTGATAATGCCTACTTTCACCCCGGTTTTTTGCAGCGCTTTAATCCCTTGTCCATCAAGGGTGCTGAATGATTTAAATTCTTCGCCGTTGTTGCCAAAGTAAAGGCGGCCATCGGTCAGTACACCATCGACATCTAATAAAAAGAGTTTGATACGGGCAGCGCGTTCGCGTAATTCAGAGGTTATTTGAGAAGCGGGATTCATTCAGGATTCCGTGTCAGTTAATCAATAGAGTGGTTGATTAAATAATCAGTTAAATGGTCGATGGGTTAAATAATACCCGCGCGTAACAAATCATTGATTTTTACGACACCTGTTAAGGCTTTTTGTTCGTTGGTAACAAGCAACACGTTAATTTTTGCTTGCTCCATTAATGTCAGCGCTTCAGCGGCGAGGGTATTGTCGCGCAACATTTTGGGGGTTGTGTTCATCAATTCGCCGACGGTAGCGACGCGGATGTCTACACCCTTATCAATACTCCGCCGCAAGTCTCCATCGGTGAAAATACCCAGCAATTCACCATCTGGATTCATTACGGTCGTCATGCCAAAGCCTTTATCCGACATTACCATCAATGCATCGAGCATGGGGGTGTCCGGTGTGACGCGCGGAATATCGTCGCCGCTGTGCATGACATCGGCAAGGCGCAGTAAGAGTTTGCGCCCGAGTGCGCCGCCCGGGTGTGAAAAGGCAAAATCTTCAGCAGTGAATCCGCGTGCTTCCAACAGGGCGATCGCCAATGCATCGCCCATTACCAGGGTGGCGGTGGTGCTGGAGGTGGGGGCCAAGTCAAGCGGGCAGGCCTCATGGATCACGCTTATGTCCAAGTTGATTTCTGCCACTTCGCCCAATGTGGACTGGGCATTGGCGGTCATGCTGATGATCTTGATTCCCGCGCGTTTAAACAGTGGCAGCAAAGTGACAATTTCGTTGGACGTACCTGAGTATGAGATGGCGAGGACTATGTCTTTTTTGGTGATCATGCCCAAGTCGCCATGACTGGCTTCGCCCGGATGAACGAAAAAAGCAGGGGTGCCGGTGCTTGCAAGAGTTGCCGCTATTTTTTTACCTATATGGCCGGATTTGCCCATCCCGGTGACGATGACACGGCCGGTACAATTGATAATGAGTTCGCATGCGGCGGTAAATTGGCCATCGATACGTGTACCCAGCGCAGTAACCGCTTCAGCTTCCAAGCGGATGGTACGTAACGCAGAGCTGACATAGTCAAAAGCAGCCATAAAAACACTTCCAAAATAGCAGTTTGCGCCAATGATGGCGGTCCCGGAACCCCGCATTATAGCCTCCAGGCTCGGCAAGGCGAGGGCTGTTTGCAGGTTTTTTCCTGGGTCCGAGTTATCGATATACGGTTCCGGATGATATAGTGCGCGCCGCAAACCAGCTCGCTACACTTCCGGTTTTAATAAAGCCGCCACATCTATAAGTACTCATAAAGAATGGCACCATAAGGAATTCGCGCTGTCTGAGTTTCGGTCATCTGACCCGGGTTCAAGGCAATTTTGACTTAATGGCCATACATCAATTAATGGAAGGTTCTACGATGAAATCTCTGTCCACCACAGTTTCTGGTGTTGTTTTCGGTTTGTTCCTATCGCTTGGCAATTACGCGATGGCGCAAGCGCCAGCCGCTGCTGCAACCCAATCGCCACAAGCAATAGTCGAGTCGGTTGCGCAAGAATTATTCAGTTTGGTAAAGACTAAAAATACCGCTAAAACAGCCGATGATGTGTATTTCAAACAGGTTGAATCAACACTGGATGGCGTTGTCAATTTCCCATATATCGCTGCATCGGTGATGGGCAAAGAGACTTATGCCAAGGCTTCGCCCGCTCAGCGCGAACAATTCCAGAAAGTATTTAAAGACGGCATGGTGAAATCACTGGGCAAAGGTGTGCTTGGTTACGCCGAGAGCAAAGTGAATATTGCTGGCGTCGTAGCTGACCCTAAAAACCCCAAGCGCTCGGTAGTAAAGCAGGAAGTCAGCGCGGAAGGTACTACGCACAAAATCGACTACACCATGGTGCAAGGTAAAACTGGCGAGTGGAAATTGATTAATGTGGTGCTTAATGGCGTCAACCTTGGGCAGTCTTTCAGTGGCCAGTTCAAGGCCAGCCTGAAAAAGTACAATGGCGATATCGATAAGGTAATCGCCAACTGGTTGGCCGATGCCTAAGCGTCCACTTTGGTAAGACTGTTTTCCAGACCCCTGGCTATATGCCGGGGGTTTTACTTTTGGGGATTAGTATTCGGAGTTGAGGATGCGATATGGGCGACATTCCGGTAAACTTCGCGCCCAATTCCTTTCCGGTATATTATCGCCCACTTTCGTTGTGCGGGAATTACTGGCCTGACTTCTCCATTGAGTAACACTATGCAAGCTGAACAAATCAAAGCGCTGATTGAAAGCCAAATTCCCGATTGCGATGTGAAATCGGTCGATATTATGGGTGACCACATAGGCCTGGTTATTGTTAGCCCGGCGTTTGCTGGTTTGACCCCCGTTAAGAAGCAGCAGCTCGTGCTGTCCACCCTGAGCGCCCAATTTGCTGACCGCAGTATTCATGCAGTGGATTACATCAAGTCGTTCACGCCGGAACAGTGGCAACAGCAACACCAGCAGCAGTAATTTCCCTCTCCCAGTCGCGCGTATTTGCCGGGCCGGGTATTTATTTTCCTTTTTGTTTTCAGGGTTGTAATGGATAAGTTTTTAATTACCAGCAGCGGGCCGCTTTCCGGCGAACTGCGTATTTCCGGTTCCAAAAATGCGGGCTTGCCATTGCTGGCGGCGACGATTTTGGCCGATTCTGAAGTGCGTTTGAGCAATGTTCCGCACTTGAAAGATATGACCACCATGGTGCAGTTGCTGCGCACACTTGGCCTGACCATTGAAATCCAGGGCGAGCATGTGGTGATTGTTGATCCCAACACCATTAATTCCTACACCGCATCTTACGAGCTGGTGAAAACCATGCGCGCGTCGATTCTTGTACTCGGCCCATTATTGGCTCGCTATGGTGAAGCGAATGTGTCGTTCCCGGGCGGCTGCGCGATTGGCTCGCGGCCGGTGGATATCCATTTGCGCGGCCTTGAGGCTATGGGCGCCACTATTGAGATCGATGGCGGTTATATCCGCGCTCGCTCCAATGGCCGTCTGAAAGGCTGCCATTTCCTGATGGATATGGTCACTGTTGGCGGCACAGAAAACCTGTTGATGGCCGCCGTATTGGCTGAAGGCAAGACCGTACTCGAAAACGCTGCGCGCGAACCTGAAATCGTCGATCTGGCCAATATGCTGGTGGCGATGGGGGCAAAAATCGAAGGTATAGGTACGTCCAGCCTGACCATTTATGGCGTGGATAAACTGCATGGCTGCGATTACGCCGTTATGCCCGACCGCATTGAAACTGGCACTTATCTGGTGGCTGCAGCAGCGACGCGCGGCAAAATCAAACTGACCAACACCCGTGCCGATATTCTCGAAGCGGTGTTGTTGAAGTTGCAGGAGGCGGGCGCGGATATCACCACCGGTGAAGATTGGATTGCATTGGATATGCACGGCAAGCGTCCGAAAGCAGTCAGCTTGAAAACTGCACCTTACCCGGCATTCCCAACGGATATGCAATCACAATTTATGGCGATGAACGCCGTTGCTGAAGGTGTAAGCCATATCACTGAAACGATTTTTGAAAACCGTTTGGTGCAAGTTGCTGAATTAAATCGCATGGGCGCGCACATCGAGCTTGAGCACAACACGGCAATTGTAACCGGTGTTGAGCGTTTGAAAGCGGCGCCGGTGATGGCATCTGACCTGCGCGCGTCGGCGAGCTTGGTCATTGCCGGTCTGGTTGCTGATGGTGAAACCTTGATTGATCGCATTTACCACATCGATCGCGGTTATGAAGCTATCGAACAAAAATTCCAAACACTGGGTGCCAGTGTGCGCCGCGTGAAAAGTTCGTAAGCCTACAGGTTTATAAAAGCAGGTTCATAAAAAGGTAAAACCCATGAGTCAATCCCTGACCATTGCGCTGACTAAAGGGCGCATTCTGGATGAGACGTTACCACTGCTGGCGGCAGCCGATATTCGCCCACTCGAAGATATGGAAAAAAGCCGCAAGCTGGTATTTGAAACTACCCAGCCCAATGTGCGTTTTTTATTGTTGCGTGGCGCCGATGTACCTACTTATGTGCAATTTGGCGCGGCGGATATGGGAATTTCTGGTAAAGACACCTTGATGGAAAACGGAGCCGAAGGTTTGTATGAGCCGCTCGATTTAAATATTGCGCGCTGCAGATTAATGACCGCCGGTGTGAAGGGTGAAGCTTTGCCTGCGGGCCGCATTCGCGTGGCAACCAAGTACGTGAATATCGCTAAACAGTATTACGCATCGCAAGGCCGCCAAACGGACATCATCAAGCTCTATGGTGCGATGGAGCTTGCACCGATTATGAATTTGGCCGATGAAATTGTGGATATTGTCGACACCGGCAATACATTGCGCGCAAATGGCTTGGAAGAGCGCGATTTTATTGCCGATATCAGTTCGCGCCTGATCGTGAACAAAGCGTCGATGAAAATGAAGCACGTGCAAATCCAGAGCATTATCGACCACATTGCCCGCGCAGTAGCAGCGGAGTAACTTTATATAGCGTCAATTGCAGATGTCTATTGCTACAGACAATGGGCATTTGCAAACGCCAGCCTGCATGATCACGTCATTATTTTATTGTTTCTGTTAAAAAGAGAATTCCATGTCTGACTCTATCATCACCCGTTTGGATGCCAGCCAAAGCGATTTTAATCAGCGTTTGGACCAGTTGCTTGCATGGGAATCTGTGAGTGACACCCGCGTTGCTGCGGTGGTGGATGATGTGTTGCATCAAGTGAAAACTCGCGGCGACGCAGCGGTAGTGGAGTTCACCAATAAATTTGATCGTCGCAGTGCGAAAAGTATTGATGAGTTTGTGGTCCCTCCTGCGCAATTGCAAAACGCGCTTACCCAAATTACCGCCGAACAGCGCGCAGCCTTGGAGGTTGCCGCTGAGCGCATTCGCAATTATCACCAACATCAATTGCAAAGTTCGTGGCGTTATACAGAGGCTGACGGCACTGTGCTTGGTCAACAAATTTCAGCGATGGAGCGTGTTGGTCTGTATGTGCCCGGCGGTAAAGCATCTTATCCGTCATCGGTATTGATGAATGCAATTCCTGCGAAAGTGGCCGGTGTTGATGAGTTGACGATGGTGGTGCCTGCGCCTGATGGTGAAATCAGTCCGATGGTGTTGGCGGCGGCGGCGGTTGCCGGTGTTGACCGCGTCATTACGATTGGTGGTGCGCAAGCGGTCGCGGCACTCGCGTACGGAACTGAAACCATTGCCAAGGTTGATAAAATTGTTGGCCCTGGAAATATATATGTCGCGACTGCCAAGCGTGCGGTATTTGGCCAGGTGGCGATTGATATGATCGCTGGTCCCTCCGAAATTTTAGTGATTTGCGATGGCTTGACCGATCCGGATTGGATCGCGATGGATTTGTTCAGCCAGGCAGAACATGATGAGCAAGCACAATCGATTTTATTGTGCCCGGATGCTGAGTATTTGGATAAGGTTGAAGCGTCAATCAAAAAATTATTGCCGACGCTGGCGCGCGAAAGTATCGCGAGCGTTTCGCTAAAAAATCGCGGTGCATTAATTAAGGTGGCCGATATGGAACAGGCAATCGCAGTGAATAATCGTATCGCGCCCGAGCACTTGGAATTGTCGATTGCTGATCCGGAAGCCTGGTTGCCCAAAGTACGTCACGCAGGTGCGATTTTTATGGGGCGTTTTACACCGGAGGCGCTCGGTGATTATTGCGCGGGTCCCAACCACGTATTACCCACTTCAGGTACAGCGCGTTTTTCTTCACCGCTTGGCGTATATGATTTCCAAAAGCGCAGCTCGGTAATTATGTGTTCGGCCGCTGGGGCATCAGTATTATCTAAAACAGCATCCGTACTTGCGCGCAGTGAATATCTGGAAGCGCACGCCCGCTCAGCAGAATATCGAATTCAGGATTAACTTTTACGAGTGCTGAAATAAAAATGGGCGCTTGATGCGCCCATTTTTTTGACAAAATATTGTCAGGTTTTGGTTGGCGGGAAGGCCGCTATGGCTTTTATTTCCAGTGCCTTTTTATCGCGAATAATGCGAAAGGTGATTTCGGCATTCGGTTGTATGTTTAACAGCGAGTTAATTACCGAGTGGTTGTTAAGCAGCGGCATGTTATCGATATGGGTAATGTAATCGTTAACCTGGAAGCCTGCTTTTTCTGCCGGGCTGTCGCGTTCAATTTCACTGATTAATAATCCCTCTGCGCCTATCTGCTGTGCAAATTCGAGCGTGGGTGGTGTAACACTAATGCCAAGCCAGCCGCGGCGAACACCGCCAAATTCCACTATTTGTTTTAATGAATTCATTGCTTTGTCGACCGGCACCGCAAAGCTGATCCCAAAAGATGCTCCGGTCTCATCGAGCATTGCAGTGTTGATTCCAATTAAATTTCCATGTGCGTCAATAAGCGCGCCGCCAGAGTTGCCTGGATTAATTGCTGCGTCGGTTTGAATAAAATTTTCGGCGCTATTAATACCAAGGTTCCAGCGCCCTGTTGCACTCACAATCCCCTGGCTCACGCTTTGGCCAACACCGAACGGATTTCCAATGGCGAGTACTACATCACCCACCCTTATATTGTCCGGGTTTCCAAGGGTGATGGCGGAAATATTTTCCAATTGGATTTTTAATACCGCCAGGTCGTTAACCTTATCCACACCAATGAGTTCGGCTGATGTGACGCGACCATCGTAGAGCAACACCGCAATCCGGTCGGCACCGTTGATGACGTGGTTATTAGTGAGGATCAGGCCGGCATTATCAACAATGACTCCTGAGCCCAGCGTTTTTTGCATGCGCTCTTGTTGCGGAATGTTGGAGTTGTTGTATAGGTGGCGAAAAAATGGATTGTTGGAAAGATTTTGATTGCGCTGTACGACGCGCTTTTCGGTATACACATTCACCACAGCAGGCGCAGCGCGATTGACAGCATCGGCATAAGATACAACCCCGGTACCTAAATTATTATTGGTTGCGACTGGTGCCGGCGGCGTGCCTCTAAGTTGAGGGAATAGTAAAAGTGAGAGTAACGCAATGATAACGCCTGCGGTAATCGGCCAGCCAACAAACTGCAGCAAGCGTTGTAGGAACATGCAAAGCGTCTCCGTCGATATTGTTATTGGCCAACAAAAACCCCGCAATGCGGGGTTATACATTTATTTCGACATCCTGTACGCGATCAAACAGTGTAGCTAACTGTCTTGTTCGTTAATCAATAGCGATTGGCTTTGCCATCAAAATCGAAATCATCTGCCGATTCAGTTGGCATGCGTGCATGAGTGTGGTTGTCATCACGCAGATCATAATCTTCGCTTAATGTGCCTTTTGCTCCGGGCGCTTTAGGTGCCCAATCACGTGGAGGCTCAATACGTTGCTCTGCGATGTAGGCCTTGGTGTCGCCACCCAGGTTGCTATTGGCCGAATCGAGTATTTGGCGGCTAATGGCTGGTGTAGCCAATTTTAAAGCGCCATTGGCCAAATGTTCATGTACTTCGCGGTACGCATGGGTGAGGTTGTTTACCAATTGTGAAGTTTGAGCAAAATGCTCCGCAACATCGCGTTGATAACCTTGCAATGAGTTCTCGGCTTCATGTACGCGTTGTTCAAGATCGCGGCCGAAAATTTGGGCGCGAAAAGCGTAGAAAATCGCGGCACTAACACCTGCGCCTGCCACTAGACACAGTAAACCGGTAACAACTAAATCACTGAATGAATACACGGAAATCTCCTGCTAAGCACGGCCGTTAACTGAATGATGTACGGCCAAAAACATTGATAGATCTATTATAAGTCCATTTTCTCATTAAAATGGGCAAAAATTATTGAGCTTGTGCGTACTTACGCTCAACTATTGAGGTGCTTAATGAGTTTTCCGTTCACAAAAGAGCAGGATATTTTTCTTTCTGGCCCTTGCGGCCAATTGCAGGCAGTTATTCATCAGGGAGATGAGGCTGGGCATTTTGCCGGACGCAACTTGCTTGTTGTTATTTGCCATCCCCATCCTGTGCATGGCGGGACCATGGATAATAAGGTGGTGACCACTTTGATGCGCACCTATCGCGACCTGGGTATTCATGTGCTGCGCTTTAATTTCCGTGGTGTGGGTAAAAGTGAGGGCAGTTTTGATAATGCCATTGGTGAGGTCGATGATCTCATTGCCGTGATTGCCTGGGTGAAGCAGGAGTTGCCGCAGGTTTCTTTGTTGTTAGCGGGTTTTTCGTTTGGCTCTTCGATTGTGGCTCAGGCGAGTTATAAGGTGGACGCCTTACAGCATTTGGCTCTGGTCGCGCCACCGGTAGAGCGTTATCCCTATGAGCGTGATGGGCAATTTCCTTGCCCCCTGGCGGTTATTCAAGGCGATAAGGACGAACGGGTGAATGCCGACGGCGTCTATCAATGGATCGCTACCTTGCGCAATCCAGCTGAGTTGTTGCGTTATCCGGACGCGGGACATTTTTTTCACGGATATTTAACTCAGATGAAAAGTGATTTAACTCAAGTATTGTTGCAGCAAATCTCCTAGTGCCGAAGCTTGGCTGTAAGTTGGATAAAAATTCGAAATCTAATGCGTCACCTCAGGCTTATCGTTAGAGTGGCGCCCAGTTTTAGTGAGCCTTCCTGATTTTTATGACGACATCTCTATCTTTGTCCCCACTGGAGCGCTATCAGCGCGACCTTTTGCGTCCAGAATTTCGCCATGACCCAGCACAGGCGGCGGCGGTTCAGCACCTGCAGCACCTATATGAGCAATTGGTCGCCGCTTGGCATGCTGAACAGGATGAATCTGGTTTGGGTGGCTTTTTTAAGCGGCTTACCGGGGCGAAACAGCGTCAGCTAGTGCGCGGTTTGTATTTTTGGGGCGGGGTAGGGCGCGGCAAAACCTATCTGATGGATAATTTTTTTGAAAGTCTGCCATTTGAGCAAAAACTGCGTGCGCACTTTCATCGCTTTATGCGCAGGGTGCATGCAGAACTCAAAAAGCTTGATGGCCAGAAAAACCCGCTTAAGAAAGTGGCGGATATTATCGCCAGCGAAGCGCGGGTCATCTGTTTTGATGAGTTCTTTGTATCGGATATCACCGACGCCATGATTTTGGGCACCTTAATGGAAGAA
>DATIGS010000259.1:0-7898 GCA_035481425.1 Cellvibrio sp.
TTCACCATGTTCTGGCAATCGTCGAAATTACCTTCCAATGCAATATTAAATACATTCGGTGCAAGCACTGTGGTCATTTGGCGACGCTGAACATTCGATACACGATTGTTCGGGTGCATGATAAAAATATCGATGTTATCGCAACGGCGGCAACCTTCAATTGCCGCAGAACCCGTATCACCGGAAGTTGCGCCCATCACCACGACTTTTTGGTTACGCTTTTTCAACAAGTGATCAAGCAAGTGCCCTAAAAATTGCAAAGCAAAATCTTTAAACGCGAGCGTTGGCCCTTGGAATAACTCCAGGATCCACTCGTTGTGTGCGGTTTGCACCAAGGGCGCTATGCCGTCGTGACGGAAAGTTGCGTAAGCATCGGAGATAATTTTTTTGAAATCGTCATCGCTGACCGCGCCAGCAACAAAAGGCTTCATGACATTAAACGCGAGTTCCTGATAGGACAATTCTGCCCAGGATGCGATTTCTTCTTTGCTAAATTTCGGCAAGGTTTCAGGTACATATAAACCGCCATCAGGAGCAAGGCCGGTGAGTACCACTTCTTCAAAACTGAGTGCGGGTGCTTGGCCGCGAGTGCTTATGTATTTCACGATAACAAACCTTTAAAAATTTTTTGATGCAGCTTATTTCAATGCTTCAACACGGATGCGCTGCACAGAACCGGTAACCGAGTCCAGCGCTTCAATACTGCGAATAGCAGCAGCAAGCTTTTTGTCCTGAACCTGATTGGTCAGCAAAATTAGCGGGACATTGGTCTCGCCTTCTTTTGCTTCTTTCTGGATCATCGCTTCGATACTGATACCAGAGTCACTCAAAATGGTAGCAATTTTGGAAAGCACGCCTGGTTTATCTTGCGCTGACATACGCAAATAGTTAGCAGTTTCTACTTCATCAATTGGCAGGATTGGCTGCTCGGAGACAAAGTCAGCACCAAAGCCCAAATAAGGTACCCGATGCTCAGGTGATGCGGTCAGAGTACGAGCGACATCGACGATATCGCCCACAATCGACGAACCGGTTGGCTCCGCACCAGCACCAGCGCCGTAGTACATAGTAGCGCCGACAGCGTCACCTTTAACTAATACGGCATTCATTACACCATCAACATTGGCAATCAAACGCTTCTCGGGGATCAGTGTTGGATGCACTCGCAACTCAATACCCTTTTCCGTACGGCGAGCTATACCGAGATTCTTGATCCGATAACCTAACTCTTCAGCGTAAGTCACATCTTCCGTGGCAATTTTGGTAATGCCTTCGGTAAAGACCTTTTTGATTTCCAGCGGGATACCAAATGCAAGGGATGCAAGAATCACTAATTTATGCGCTGCATCTATGCCTTCAACGTCAAAAGTAGGATCTGCCTCTGCGTAACCCAACGCTTGAGCTTCCGCCAAAACATCATCAAACGAACGACCTTTGTCGCGCATTTCAGTGAGAATAAAATTACCAGTGCCGTTGATGATGCCCGCCAACCATTCGATCTTGTTGGCAGCCAAGCCTTCACGGATAGCTTTAATAATCGGTATACCACCCGCAACTGCAGCTTCAAACGCGACCGTTACACCTTTTGCTTTCGCTGCCGCAAAAATCTCATTGCCGTGATGGGCAATAAGCGCCTTATTGGCAGTAATAATGTGTTTGCCGTTTTCGATAGCTTTCAATATGAGATCTTTGGCAACGGTAGTGCCACCCATGACCTCAACCAGGACATCAACTTCCGGGTTATTGGCGACATCGAATACGTCGCGGGTGACGTTAAATTTTGAGGTATCACAATTGGGATTATCGCGGCGCGCACCAATTTGCACGATGGTAATGTCGCAACCGGCACGGGCATCAATCAGCGCCTTATTGCGCGTGAGAATATTTACTGTACCGCTGCCTACGGTGCCAAGACCGCAGATACCAATTCTTACCGGATTCAAGGTGGATTCCTCGTTAAATGCTAGTGAAAATTACGTCAATACCAAAAAAGACGGCCACCATACTCATGGTGGCCGTCAGTGTCAATTGTGCTCTGGGCGCATAGCCGGATATGTCTATCCCGGCGGGTTTGCCGCCTCGAAAAGCTTAGATCCCGAGGGTTTTTGCCAGCTCTTCCGGCGGCAAATAACCTGGCATCAACTTGCCATCAGGCAAGAACAATGCCGGGGTGCCGTTAACGCCTAATTGCCCACCCAATTGGAATTGGGCAGCAACCGGGTTATCGCAAGTGGCGTTAGGCACTGCTTGATCAGACTTGAGTTTGGTCATGGCATCCTGCTTGTCTTTCGCGCACCAAGTGGAAATCAACTTGTCAGCCGATGGACTGGGGATACCGGCACGAGGATAAGCAAGGTAGCGAATCTCAATGCCTAAATCGTTGTAGCCTGGTTTTTTCTGGCCGCCTTCTTCATAGGCGTGCATTTGACTGTGCAGCTTGCGACAGTAGCCGCAATCAATATCGGTAAATACATAGACAACTGCTTTGGATTTACCTTTTGGCTTGAAGTTAATACTGTTTTTACTATCGAGACCAGCCAATGCTTTTTTGCGCTCTTCAATTACATACGGGTCTTCGATTTTGGAAAAGCCAGTGCTATCGATTCCAAATACTTCACCCGCGATAAACTTGTCACCTTCCGGCGTCACAAACAAAACTGGTCCACCTGGAACCTGAACCTGATACAACCCCTCAATCATCGATGGACGCGGCTGTCCAAAATTGATATCTGGACGTGCTTTATGCAAATTTTCCAAAATAGTTTCTTCAACGGTTTTACGCTTAAGCAATTCGCCTTGAGCCGAAGCAAATGGGGAGACCACTACAGCGGACAAAGAGAGGCCCGCTAAAGCTGCAAAGCCAAGCGTTTTTAATGTTTTTATCATAGTCGTATCTCTTACTGGGTTATCAATTGTTGATCGTTGTTAAATTAAATTCCAATTATTGCATTACTAGCCACGCGGATGATGCTGTGCGTGCTGCTGTTTCATGCGCAACTTGGCCACATGGGTGTAAATTTGTGTCGTTGATAAATCACTATGCCCGAGCAGTAGCTGCACCACACGTAAATCTGCTCCATGATTCAATAAATGCGTCGCAAAGGCATGACGCAATGTATGGGGTGATAATTCCTTTTTTATGCCCGCGACCATCGCCCAATGCTTGATTCGATACCAAAATGTCTGGCGCGTCATAGGCTGCGCACGCGAACTGGGGAATACTACCTCATCGGGCATATTATTCAGCAACACAGGTCGCGCTTCACGCAAATAACGTTCAAGCCAAGTCGCGGCCACTTCCCCCATAGGAACCAATCGCTCTTTGCTACCTTTACCCATTACCCTTACTACATTCTGACGCAAGTTTATTTGCAGCATGGTTAAAGCCACCAACTCACTCACTCGTAAACCACACGCATAAAGCACTTCCAGCATGGTGCGATCACGCAGACCTAAAGGATCAGACAAGTCCGGCGCGGCAAGCAGGGCTTCGACATCGGTTTCGCTTAAAGATTTCGGCAAGGGGCGTGATAATTTCGGATTATCGACTAGAGCAACCGGATTTTCACTAATCCGGTTCTCACGCAACAGGTAGCGATAAAAGCCCCGCACACACGACAAAAAGCGCGCTGACGTACGACTGGAAAGTTTTTGCTGCAGGCGGGAGTCCAGATAAGATTGAATCAAAACTGCGTCTACACCAAGTAGCTGCTGCCCTTGATGGTTTAACCAAGCGGCAAACTGTGACAAATCGCGCCGGTAAGACTCCTGCGTATTATCGCTCAAGCCCTTTTCCATCCAGATAGCGTCCAGATATTCACCGATAAGCCGATCATCCTCAGGTGCCGCTATCAACTCTAAAGGCGTGGCAACAACCATAATCTTAAATCCAAAACAAAAAACGACTTTAGCGTCCCCATCTCCGCAAGGCAATTAAAAAACGAGGAACCCAAAAAGCAAAAGCCGAAGCAGTTTCCCACTTCGGCTTTTTATTAATCGATATTGGTATCGATTTAACTTATACCAGCTTCTCTTTAATACGAGCAGCCTTACCAGTAAGGTCGCGCAGGTAGTAAAGTTTGGCTTGACGCACGTCACCACGACGCTTCAAGGTTACGCTGTCGATCATTGGGCTGTGAGTTTGGAAAGTACGCTCAACACCTACACCGTGAGAAATCTTACGCACAGTAAAAGCAGAGTTAAGGCCACGATTACGAATAGCGATTACAACACCTTCATAAGCCTGTACACGCTCACGATCGCCTTCTTTTACTTTCACGTTTACAACAACAGTGTCGCCTGGTGAAAATTCAGTGGTGTTAGCTTTCAGTTGTTCGTTTTCCAACGCCTGAATAATTGGGTTAGTCATTGATATTCTCCTAAGAGTCTATAGCTTCACAGCTAGAGTTTGTCGTATCAAGGTCACGACGATATTCCGTCAACAGCTTTTGCTGCTCCTCGGTTAAATTTATTGCATGCAATAAATCAGGCCTTCTCAGCCAGGTTCGCCCTACCGCTTGTTTCAAGCGCCAGCGCCGAATCAGTTCGTGATTACCGGACACTAAAACTTCCGGCACACGCATTCCCTCAAATTCTTCCGGACGGGTATAGTGGGGACAATCCAACAAACCATCCGTAAATGAATCCTGCTCTGCTGAAAGCGCATGCCCAAGAGCACCCGGAATCAGCCGTGTTACCGCATCGATCAGCACCATTGCTGGCAACTCACCACCGCTTAACACGTAATCACCGATGGACCATTCTTCATCGATAACTGTTTGTATCAATCGCTCGTCGATACCTTCGTAACGACCAGCCACCAAAACTAGATTGCCGCTAGCTGCCAATTCAACAACACCGGATTGATTCAGTGTTCTTCCTTGGGGCGAAAGGTAGATGACTTTTGCATCATCGCCAGCCCAGGTTTTTGCAGCAGCTATAGCATCTCGCAGTGGCTGCACCATCATCACCATTCCGGGACCACCGCCAAATGGCCGGTCATCTACCGTTGAATGACGATCATGGGCAAAATCGCGCGGAGTTATTGTTTTTAACTCCACCAAACCTTGCTTGATTGCGCGACTGGTTATCCCAAAACCGGCAATCGCGTTAAACATGTCAGGAAAAATGGAAACAACCGCAATTTTAAGCAATTGACGATTACCCCTCTCGCCTCACAGCGTTTACGCCAGAAAATTGAGTTTTAACAACTAAAACTCGGGATCCCAATCGACCAGCATTTCGCCAGCCTCAAGATCAACAGACAACACAAACTGCTCAGGCACATAGGGTATCAAGCGCTCGCGCTGATCAATACTCTGTGCATCTGCAACTACAACAAGCACATCGTTTGCGCCAGTTTCCATCAATTTGGAAATGACACCAAGGCGTTGACGCTCACCACCATCGAACTGGCTAAATACCACCAAGCCTTCAAGCTGGCTCCAGTAGTATTCACCATCATCCAACTCAGGTAACAGCTCACGCTCGACAGCGATATCAGCAGCGGTATATTGCGCAGCCAAATCGCGATCATCAATGCCCACAATGTGCGCGACAAATGCATCGCCGTGAGGGCGCGCATCGTCTATCTCAATTTTTTTGACGCCATGCTTGGTTTTTAAAAACCAGGGATGGTACTCAAACAAATTTTCTTGCGGATCGGTGTAAGAGTGAACTTTGACCCACCCTTTTACACCATAAACAGCAGTAATTCGCCCGACGTTAACTAAATTGGATTCCGCAGACATCAGGCGCCTTCAACTATTTATTTAGCGGGACAATTAAGCCGCTTTTTTACTTTCTTTGACCAGTTGTTCAACGCGCTCAGACAACTGTGCACCTTGACCAACCCAGTGAGCCAAGCGATCAGCATCAACACGCAGACGCTCTTCTTGACCGCGAGCAACTGGATTGAAAAAACCAATACGCTCAATGAAACGGCCATTACGGGCGCTGCGGCTGTTAGTTACGGTCAAATGATAAAATGGGCGCTTTTTAGAGCCACCACGAGACAGACGAATAGTTACCATTGAGGTCTTCTTCCTGTGTTTACTTATGGGGGAAAGACGAGCTTTCCCAGTTAAAAATCGACTTTCAAGTTTAAAAAATCGTGAGTCGCACAATAGCTGTGCGAAAGGCGCAGCATTCTAAGGGAAAGTTTTCTCTTTGTATAGGTTAAAAAATCATTCAATTACAACCCTAACCTATCGGCTATGATCGATCGGAGGCTGCCTTTGTCACGACACCTAATCAAACATATCTGCAAAACGGTTGCTAAAAGCAAGATTCACCGACTGGCTAAAACCAGGCAGTGTTAAATGATCTTGATCCACCTCGATAAGAGTCTCATCAATCAAGCCCTCGCCAAAATGGTACATAGTAGAAAAACTGCCCTGCGAAGCAGCTAGGTCATAGGCGGATGCCGCGGCCCGTACTCGCTCCCGAAGATTTATATAACCACTAAACTTCTCTTCCCCGTAACGGCGCAGCAACATTTTTTCAACAACATGTGGCGCAAAGATACTGGCAGTCGCGTTATTGCCACCAAACCCCTTGGAGTTCAAAAAGGCGACATCCAGTGGCTGCTCGCATACCTCATCTTTAGTAGAAAGCTGCAGGCGATCAGCCAGCACATCTTCCGCCACCTTATCAATGGTTTTAATACCCGGGATCAACCCGTATTTGAAAATTCCAAGGCTTGCGATCAACTGCTCCCCACTGGCCGCCGACAACGAATGCCCAACATAGGCCTTTACTGCCGAAACCGGCCAATTAGTGATATCAAAAACCTGCGCAACCTGATCAAAAATTTGCGACTCGGTTACCCGATTCTGCGGTGTACTGGAGCCGTGCGCCTGCACCATAGAACGGAACCGGACCGACTCCTCACCAAGAATGGCGCGAGCCGACGCTACTGCTTTTGCCATGGTGATGTAATTACCAGGCCCTGGGGCCGAAATTGATTTTTTGAATCCATCCGCATTGATAAATACATCTCCCACTGCGCCGTGCACGTCAGCCCCCAATTCGATTACCAAGGCATCGTCCATCAACACCACGTACTGGCTTGCTTCAGCCATAGTAAATCCAGCATTTTCACCAAATGGACGACTGGTGCGTCGGGGATCGGCCACATCAACACCATCCAACTTGCAAAGCTTTTCTTCGCTTGCAAGCGCCCCCATAGTTGCATAGCCATCAATAATCTCGGGCACTATCGGTGCTTCGGCACACCCAACAACCGCCACCCGGCACCTACCGGTAGCTATATCATCCGCTGCAGCCTGCAAGTTGTAGAGGAATGATGCACAGGCGCCAGTAATTGCACCTGTTTGACCAACACTGCCAAGAATATAAGCATTAACAAAGTCAGCGGGCATCGTATTCAACCCCAACGGGCACTGCTTGGCGCTCACTCGACTTCCCTTCAAACGGGATTGCAAGAGGCCGCCAAAGCCATTTTCATCCATCTGACTCATTACGTTGCTGGCATAAACACCTACTTGATCCGGGCTGACAGCACTCATCACGGTTTGCCATTCCAATCCAGTTGACTGTATAGCATCCGAAGCACCGATCACGGCAAGCTGCAAGGCACGTGGATGATAACGGGAATTGTAAAGATCTCCCGGATTAAAACCACTTGGCAACTGACCAGCAGACTTCACTGGCAGCTCGCGATAACTATCAAATTTAACCTCAAGAGAAGTAGACGTCGTCACACGCACGCGATCATCGTCAATTTCACTCACCTGCCAATCTGCCGGCACAGGTTCTGGCAAGTCACGCTTGCGCATCTCAATCGTCAAAGGCTCGACTCCAGCACCAATCGATGCTGATTTTTGCCAATGCGCGGCATCTACATCAAAGAACGTTTTTTCAATGCGACGGATCAA